>DATNQP010000222.1:0-24455 GCA_036703965.1 Leptolyngbyaceae cyanobacterium | reverse complement strand
GGGTCCCAAAAACATGCTTTTCCACCCGGTTTGAGAACTCGGTGCATTTCCTTCAACGCCGTTTCGGGGTCTGGGATATGGTGTAATAAATTCGAGGCATAGACTAAATCAAATGTGTTGTCTGGAAACTCCAGCGCCATTGCATTAGCGGTACGCCCTTCAATCTCGACGCCATAACGCTCTGCTAACTGAAGCGCTACTTCTACCATTCCTGGGGAATAGTCAGTCGCTACACAATGCGCCCCTTTTTTAGCGAAATAGACGCTATTTTCCCCAGCACCACAGCCCAAGTCTAAAAGCCGTTTACCCTGGATATCTCCCATTTGTCTTAGGATGAATCGATTTTCTGGGGCAGTACAGGCTTCAAAATAGTCGGCTACGCGAATACCATCTACATCAATGGCAGCAGCCCAATTATCATGAAATTGCCGTTCTCGTTCCAGGGTTCCATCTGACATTTTGTTTTATGCCCAATTCTATTAAATAACATGGGGAGTTTCAACCTTTTGTTGAAGGTTAAAGCTGAGTCATTAAACTCCTTATTATTTAACATTATTTTGGGTTAGATACTGCAAGGGAATTGATTTGGGTTGTACAGTAATTAACGAAATCATTATTATCGTAGTTCATTACGTCAAGTAGCAAATAAGCTGCATTCTTCCCAAAGATTGATACGCTAAAATCAGATAAATCTTTAGGAGAAAGCTGATTTTCTGTGGAACTGACGATCTGACCCTCTTTGTTGAGCATTATCCATTGTAGAGATGAGCTGACACAGGGAGCACCTAGGAAAGTGATTGCGCCAGTGACTTCGGCTTTTTCTGGCAATGACCCTAGATAGAGGAAAGAGTATCTTAGTTCCTGAGTGCGATCGCTCTCAAGAGCATAAGCCACTAGCTCATATGTATTGTCTGTATTTTGACCCACTAAATAGTTATTCAACGGCTTACTCAAGATAATCCAGTCTAGCTGCCCGCCCGGTCGTTTACCAATTTGCTGCTGCATGACGGAGAGTGTCCGTAGTGCCGTTTCCACAGACGTTGGACGAGTTCGCTGGTAAATGCTGACAACAGCACCCTTCTCTAAGGTGAATTGTACAGGCAGACGCGTGAAGTCTTGAGCAATTTCCCAATTTTGAGTAAAGGCATCAAACACAACCTTGACAACATCAAGTTCTTTATTTGGTAGCCATTCCCCAACAGCCGGAACTTTAGTCGGACTTCCGGGATAATCCGGTAGAGGGTTGGGAACAACCACATACTGTGCTTGTAGTAATGTCTCTAAGGGGTAAGTATCGCGAGAGTCCACTTCGGGCGCTGGTAGGATGTTCAAAATCCTGCGCTCTCGTCCATATAGTACTAGCTCAGCCGCTCTCACCAAACTTGAACTAAGCTGAAGGCGTTGATAACCTACCACATAGATAGGTTCTTTGTTAGGAGTCAGTTGACGCAGGTAGTTAACAAGTTGGACGACTTCCTCATAGTCTGTACGAACTAGCGGTGGAATGTTGAGGGCGAACAAGGGACGAAAGGAACTGTTAAAACTACCAATTGAGGTTAGTCCCAGAATGAGATTGCTAACTAGATAGCACCCAACCACAGCCAACATTAGGGTGCGAACGTTTCCAGTCAGCCTAATCCAAGTTGTCCAGATGAAGGCGACTAACCCTATCACTACCAGAGGTGTAACGTGTAAGGCATAAAAGACATTGGCATAACGGAGTACAACAAGCCATGCAATTAGTGAGAAGCTACCCAATAGCCCAATCAAGCTGACAGCAGGCAACGCCACAGAACGGGTGAGAATACCTGCTGAAAACCCGATCGCCACCATTAACCAGGTTGCCCAGCCATAAAAGGCGGCGTATAAGCTAACAAGATCGCCCAAGGGCAGACTCCAAGAGGTATAAAGAGTCCGGTAATCGGTCGCCAGGGCAGTGGAAGTAAACTCAGGCGCGACAATCATGAGTGTGGTGAGCGCCATTGCCGCCATTAGAGCAATCTGCACACCTCGCACTAGTAAATTCCGCAAAGCAAGGTACGGAATTTTTCGCACCTCGGCAGAGAAAAAAATCAAGACTTGTGAGGTAATGGCACTGAGTAAGGCAATGCCACCGTAGACAAAATGGCGGCGCAGGAGCATGGCTAGCCCAATTAAAAAGCCAATTAACGGAATTCGCCACCACCGCTTAAGCCTGACATCCTGCAAGTAAACTAACGCTGCCAGGGCAATGAATAGCGCTCCCCCTGTGTCTGGAATGCCGATAAAGGTGGGCATCCAGTTGACAGGGATAAGTAGCGTTAGCAGTGCTGTTGACCAAAAAACAGTTTGTCGATGAACCCGGATGAGCTGAGTAGCGATGCCTCCCATCGCCAGGGCAAACGGCAACAGATAGACCAAGGCTAGCGCCACTTCGTAAACTAGACGAGAGCTGCCGAAGACTAGGATGAATGGAATCAACGGCAGCGTGTAGAGTCTATTGCGCTCCCGCACAAGAGACCCCATAACTAGCTGTATCGCCTCAGAAGGTGATTTACGCAAGGCATCGGCTATCTGGATAGTTGGGGAATACCAATCAATCCACCAATGAAAGTTGCGCTCACTGGATACGTACAGCGATGTGATTGTGACGATAATCAGGGTCAGTAAAGCCAGAAAGCCAGCATTAACTAGTACTTTCTGGCGAACTTCTACCCGTCGTCGGGGAGGTGGCATAGGGTCAGGTTTATTCCTTTGAACCCTGAACAACGACTGGTTCCTCTTTTATGCCAGATTGCTCACTCAAGCGGTCACCGGCTTTCTGCAATTCCGTTTGGTTACCCCGCAATGATCCATAAAGGCGGTTGAGGGCGTTCACGTAAGCCTGAGCGGAGGCAACGATGATATCTGTATTAGCAGCATGACCGGAATAGACTCGCTCCTTGTGGCGCAGACGAATTGTTACCTCTCCGATCGCATCTATTCCAGCTGTAACCGACTGAACGGAAAACTCAATGAGTTGGTTTGGGACATTCACCACGCGGTTGATTGCTTTGTACACAGCATCCACGGGTCCTGTACCAATTGCCGCATCCATCAGTTCTTCGCCAGTGGGTGTTCTCAGCGCTACCGTTGCCGTGGGACGAGCCTTGTCACCACAGGAAACCTGCACTAATTCTAAGCGGAACAGTTCCGGTGCTTGTTGGCTTTCATCATTGGCGATCGCTTCCAAATCCCAGTCAGAAATTTCTTTTTTCTTATCTGCTAGGTCTTTAAACCGGACAAACGCTTTATTCAACTCCGTTTCCGACAGCTCAAACCCCAATTCCTTCATGCGAGTACGGAAGGCATTGCGCCCGGAATGTTTCCCCAGCACAATCTGATTCTCATTCAATCCAATCGACTCGGCATCCATGATTTCGTAGGTAAGCTTGTTCTTGAGGATGCCATCCTGGTGAATGCCCGACTCATGAGCAAAGGCATTCGCTCCGACGATTGCTTTATTGGGCTGCACCAGCATGCCGGTGAGGTTGGAAACCAAGCGGGACGTCTTATAAATTTGGCGCGTGTCAATAGTCGTCAGCGGTTCTTCTGACTCATCTGGGCGTCCCAAATAGGGGTTGAAGTACTGCCTGCGGACGTGGAGAGCCATTACCACCTCTTCTAGGGCAGTATTCCCGGCTCGCTCACCAATGCCGTTGATGGCGCATTCCAGCTGCCGTGCCCCATTCTTCACGGCTTCCAGGAAGTTGGCAACGGCTAAGCCGATATCATTATGACCGTGGACGGAAATAATCGCTTGGTCAATGTTGGGGACATTTTCTTTGATGCCCTTAATCAGCGCCCCAAACTCGCTGGGGGTAGTGTAACCCACAGTGTCGGGAATATTGATAGTTGTGGCACCTGCCGCGATCGCCCGTTCTAGCACTTGATAGAGGTACTCTGGATCGGTGCGAGTGGCATCCATGGTTGAGAATTCCACATCGTCCATGAAGGATTTAGCATAGGCAACCATATCTTCTGCGATCGCTAGTACCTCTGCCCTCGATTTCTTGAGTTGGTACTCTAGGTGAATGTCTGAAGTCGAGATAAATGTATGAATTCGACCATGAGCTGCCGGTTTTAGGGCTTCGGCGGCGGCTTCTATATCTGCTTTGATTGCTCTTGCCAAACTACAGATCGTAGGGCCCTCTTCTGTTCCTACTGTCTTAGCAATCTTCTGAACGGCCTCAAAATCTCCGGGGCTAGCAATAGCGAAACCCGCTTCAATGACATCCACGCCCAGACGTGCCAGTTGCCGCGCGATGACCAGCTTCTCGTCTACATTTAGAGTTGCTCCGGGACATTGTTCGCCATCGCGGAGTGTGGTGTCGAAAATGATGATGCGGTCTGGTTGCGGTTGCTTGTTCATAGCTCGATTTGCAGGCATTTAGAGAATTGATCGTCCTCAATCTATATAAAGATACCGGATATTTTTTGCTCTAGTTAAATTAATAGTCAGTTTTCTCGATCTGCTCACGCATATCGTTTAAATCTATGTAACGATCAGTTGCATTTCTTAATTCTCTAGCAATCATCCCTTCTGTGGATACTACAGTGATATGGGTATTCTTTGAACGTAATAATTCAATCGCCCGCTCAAAATCACCATCACCACTAAAAAGAATCACCTTGTCATACTGCTCGACCGTATTAAACATATCAACAACAATTTCTATATCTAAATTTGCTTTTTGAGAATAGCGACCCGAGCTGTCGTCGTAATATTCTTTAAGAATTTTTGTCCGGACTGTGTAACCAAGGCTAATTAGGGCATCTCGGAATCCACGCTGGTCTTGAGGGTCTTTTAATCCGGTGTACCAAAAGGCGTTGACTAGCATGGTATTGGGTTCATTTTTGAAGTATTCTAAGACTCTCCTAGGGTCAAAAAACCAGCCGTTTTTTTGTTGAGCGTAGAACATATTGTTCCCGTCTACAAAAATAGAAAGACGGTTCATATTGCAAGGCATATAAACTAAGACCTAATAATTCTAGAGAATTTAATTGAACTTCCTATTTTAGCAATTTATATTTAATAATTTGCTTATAGTTACCTTTTAGTAGTAATCCCTGACAGGTTCTTCCCCTTCGTTTTTTCCTCTAGACCTCCTCTTAAATTACTGTTTGTACTAAGCCAAAATGCAGTTTGTGTGATAAAAGCAACCCGGAGCGAGCTAATGCGATCGCACTATAACTTGAGCATAGGTAAGTTTCACCACAACAGAAAAAGTCTGCTGGATGTACTCTATCAACTCTACATTCTAATTTGTAGTTCTGCGTTAACTCTCCCCACAGACTTGCCAGTGACAGGCTTCATTGCAAGTAAGAACACCAGTCACTCCAACTGCCAGCATAGAGCTTACCGCTGTGAATCCCCGCCAGTTCTAGGGAGAAGAGATTGACACAGGCAGTGACACCAGAACCACAATAAACTAGAACTTCTCTGCTGTGCTCAACATCTCTCCACCGTTGCTGTTGCTCTGCAATTGAGCGCAGATAGCCTTGAGCATCAGTGACATCTTGCCAAGGGTAATTGATAGCACCCGGAATGTGACCAGCTATTGGATCAATTGGCTCACGTTTGCCTAAATAGCGATCACTTTCCCGCGAATCCACCAAGACCACACCCGGCAAGTCTTTGTGAGCTTTCACACCCTCAATATCAACTACCCACTGGTCGCGTAACTGCGGCACAAAGGTTCCTGGCTGGGGTGTCGGTAGAGCCTCTGTAACAGGATATCCTTGTGAGTGCCATCGTGTCCAACCACCATCAAGCAAGGCGACGTCGTCATGCCCTAAGTAGCGTAGTAGCCACCAAAGACGTGCGGCAAAGGCAAAGCGGGAATCATCATAAGCAACAACCTGAGTTTCCTGAAAATTAACTCCAATTGCCGCTAATTTATTAGCTAACTCACTAGTATCTGGCAAAGGATGACGCCCACCATGACGGCTTACTGGTGCTGCAAGGTCTTTGTTTAGGTCTAGATAGTAGGCACCAGGAATGTGACTAGTCTGATACTGCTGATACCCTAGTTCTGGATCAGCTAGGGAAAAGCGACAATCTACAATAACGACTTTCGGGTCATCAAGGTGTTCACTGAGGTACTCAGCAGAAACGAGAAAAGGGGCGTTCATCATTCGACAGCATCAATTTGAGAGCTAATAACTCCTAAGATGGTATCTCTAGAAGGCATTGGTGCAGTTGAGTGCAAGAAAAACTTAAGTTAGCGCCTTAACTATACTTTGTCAGTACTTACGCAATTTGAATGTTTAAACCCTATGCATAGTAGTAGGGTGGGCAATGCTACCCCTCTCAAGGTGTTAGGTCGTAGGTGGTAGGTTTTAGGGGAAAATCTCGGGCGTTGACGAGGGGAAGATTAGGAGGTAGGGAAAATTCTAACTCCAAGACACGCCCCTCACCCTACCACCTCGCCACCTAAAACCTGCCACCAAGACACAGGGCTAGCTAGGCATTGCCCACCCTACGTGTAGAGACTCTGCACAAGTCTTGTTTGTCTGTCGGTAAGAAACTTGTCCCTACATGCGACATGCTAGCTGAGTCAGCTGCTTGAGATTGATTAGGCAGAGTGTATCCTGCACCGGGTTAATCTTAACCCACCCCTTACTATTGAGCTTTTCCATAATTTTGCTCGTATCTTCGACGCTGATATCTGTAACATCTGCCAAATCCCTATAGGGGATGTTAAAGATTTCCATTCCCTTTTGAGTAGCTTGACCGTAGCTTTCTGCCAAGCTAACCAAAGTATTGGCTAACTTGACGGCTGATGGCTGATGGCGTAGCTGAATGCGGACATTGGTTTGACGTATCCGCCGCACCATCAGTTGCAACATCCGGTGATGTAACTGGGGGTCTTTGAAGAGAGTCTGAATGAAGCGCTGAGCAGAGACACTGAGTAACTTCACGTCAGAAAGAGCAATAACGTCCGTTGAGCGGGGAGATTCATCGAGAATTGCCATTTCACCAAAAAAATCACCCCGCCCCAAAATCGCCAGTGTGAAAACGTTTTCCCCATAAAGGCGGCGAACTTTGACCCAGCCAGAGACAACAAAGTAAACGGCGTTACCCCAGGCATCTTCCATTAAGACTGCTCTATCTGCCGGGTATTCGTGCTCTACTACAACAGATAGGAGCCATTCTAATGTCTCTGGATTAGCCGTATTAAATAGCGGGAAAAGCTCATTAAAAGCTTTGGTCTGCATGAAACGTCTTCACCGATAAACTCTGAGATGCAACAGCCGTGACAGTCTAGAACAAGTGTGACGCTGTAGAAGCTTCCAACACGGCTTGGCACCAGCTATGCCTTTAACTAACTACTAAGGAGTTAGCTAGGGCTGGATATCTCCTACGCTTCCATTACACCACACCACAATAACAGTACCCAACTTCTAGCAGCTTGAGCAAATTTAACTTTCGCTGGGGGTCTGGGGGAGGCAATAAGTCCCACGCTGTCATCAAGGCGGATATATTGAGCGTAAGTGAAGTACCGTCGCCGATTCAGCGTTGCGATACTCAGGAACACCCCCAGGTCAATTCCCGGCACTCGACGTGCCGCCGCTTGGCAATTTAGAATCCTGTGCTTTGGTGTTAAAGCTAGGTAGTCGGCGAAAAACCTCTAACAGTAGAGAGGTTGAGAGGAAACGACAAAAAAGCGATCGCCTACTCAACTTTAGAACTTGATAGCCATAACTCGAATACGTTTGTAGTCAGCAAACCAAGTGCTGTCTTGATATAGCAGTGGACGTAACTGATTTTCGATCTCAGCTAAGATATCCGTCTGTTGCTCAGCAGGTATGGCTTGAAAAAAGCTATTTGCAAACATCCTTATCCAGTTCTGTATCCCCTTTTCCCCTTCATCCAAAGGCGTTGGACGTTCAAAAAGGGTAGCAAAGGTTAACTCGAAACCTTGCTGTTCCAGTAAACTGCTGTATTCCCCAATACTGGGAAAGTACCAGGGATTGACTGCTTCATCGATAGGATAACCGACTGCCTGCATCACGTTATAAATAGCTGTAACGATGGCTTTTACATTGCCTTTCCCACCAAATTCAGCAACAAAACGCCCCCCTGGTTTGAGCGCACGATAGCTACCTGCTACAACTTTCTCAGGTTGTTTAATCCAATGAAGTACCGCATTGGAGAAGACAGCATTAAATTGTTCTATAACTTCTAAAGTTGTTGCATCCGCTACTTCAAACTGGAGCTGGGGATAATGGTTACGCGCTTGCTCAATCATGGTTAAGGCGCTATCAATACCAATAACTTCTGCCCCACAACTAGCAATCTTGTTGGTCAAATGACCCGTTCCGCAACCGACATCGAGAATACATTCTCCAGGTTTTGGGGATAGCAACTCTACCAAATCTGTACCGAACTTGGAAACAAAGGAATGTTTGTGATCGTAGAGTTGTGCATCCCACTGGTTTTGAGATGGAGGTGGGGAATTGCGAGTTGTTTGGCTATCCATATTGAGAAATTTTCTACTTATACCAATTGACTGTGACTATGCACTAAATCCTACTCCGGCTTGGGAGCATCCTAATTTTGTCACTCCAACAGGGTAGGGGCGCACAGCTGTGCGTCCCTACAAAGAATTTAAGAAAATTGGTATAGCAAGTCTAGAGTACTTAGCTACTCCTCACACCTCAAGTTAAATTGCATTGAGTGAGGAGAGTGCGATCGCACAATCAGACCAGTAATGTATCAGCGATCGCACCTTTCCTTAACTATTTAGGTGATCGCATCGGTTGAGATTGCGGGCAACGTTATTCAAGACTTACGGCGAACATTGGCTTAACTCGAAGATAGAGTTGGCAATAGCTGTGATGCGATTACAAAGCACATCAGCGGGTAGAGGATGTTGGGGTAGGGTCTACCTTAGGGTTCTACCCAGTTTTTGATAAATTTCCTAGCCTGAGCATAGAGTTCACTTAAGCATAAGGAGAAGATATGTATGACAACCGACGTTTCTACTGACATCAAGAAGGAAGTTAATGGGTCGCTCTTGATTGGCGTTCTCCTGATTGTTTTGGGGATTGTTGCGATCGCTGTGCCTTCTGTCTCAACGATTGTGGCTGAGACTTGGATTGCTGTGATTCTTATCTCGGCGGGAATTGCCAAGCTAGTCTATGCGTTTCAAACCCGTAATGACGCAGGCTTTGTCTGGAAGCTGTTGTTGAGCGTCCTCTATATAGCAACGGGCGTGATGCTGTTTGTTTACCCCTTAACGGGTGTCCTCACGCTGACCCTGTTAGTCGCTAGCTTTTTGCTGACTGAAGGCGTATTCGAGCTTATCCTGGCATTCCAGTTGCGTCCGCGACAGAACTGGACATGGGCACTGGGCAACGGTATCATTACCCTGCTGCTGGGCGGAATGATTTGGTTCCAGTGGCCCTTCGATGCCCCTTGGCTGATCGGGACACTAGTGGGTACCAGCGTTCTCTTCACCGGGATTTCCCGCGTGATGCTGTCGTTGAATGCGCGTTCTGCCCTGAATCATTCTGACCAAGCTGCTTGAACCTAAAGCGCTGTGGTTTCAGGAGCAATTGTCTTGTCTGTCAAGACCACTCTGCAATTGGGTTCGTACTGTACCCTTAGGGCTAAATTCTAGTAGAAAAAGCCCTAGTTTACCGGACTCATTATGGAGAGATACCGAATTGTCTCAGAACTGACTGAGCAGCAAATTTCCGAGTTGACGGACTTGTACAGAAATGAATTCTGGAGCCAAAATCGAACTCAGCAAGATGTTGCGAAGATGCTGGCAGCTTCAGATATCGTCATCGGATTGCTAGATGAGTGCGATCAGCTTATCGCCTTTATTCGCGTCTTAACAGATTTTGTCTACAGAGCATTCATCTTAGATGTCATCGTTAAGCCAACTCACAGAAACCAGGGTCTAGGTAAAAAGCTATTAGAGTCGGTTGTTCATCACCCTCAATTGCAATCAGTGGAATATTTGGTTTTGTACTGCCTGCCGGAGATGGTGTCGTTTTACGAGCGCTGGGGCTTTACGGCTGAAGCCGGTGGACTTCAGCTGATGGTTCGCCCTAACACCCAGCACTTTTCTTAAGGTGAGGAAAAATACCAACATCCAATTACTCATCACCCGGCGACGGCTACTCAGTATCTGGATGCCAAGTATGATTGTGCCGATCGCAGCAGCCGTTACCGCTTACAGGTCAAGGAGCACAACAATGACCAGAGAACAGAAACCGAGTAGACAGGCAGCCGCCGAAGGGCGTTTGCTGGCGCGTCCAGCGCAACTTTCTGGAACAGCACCCCTGGGACTGCAACCACTGGGACTAGATGGCAATCGCGACGGATTTGTCTACGTGCCCAAAGGCTACCAAGTTAACCAACCCGCACCGTTGGTGCTGATGCTGCACGGCGCAGGCGGTAATGCAAGCGGCGGTATGACTCCGTTCCAACACTTCGCCGATGAAAACGGACTAATCTTGCTAGCAGTGGATTCGCGCCGCCAAACGTGGGACGTAATAGTAAATCAGTATGGTCCTGATATCGCCTTCATCGACCAAGCGTTGGCGCAGACGTTCAGCCGCTATGCCATAGACCCAACACACATTGCGGTAGAAGGCTTCTCCGATGGTGCCTCTTATGCACTCTCGCTCGGCATCACTAACGGCGATCTGTTCACCCATGTTATCGCCTTTTCTCCAGGGTTTATGGCACCTAAAGAGCAACAGGGCAAGCCGCGCCTTTTCATTTCGCACGGAAAATGGGATAACGTCCTTTCAATTGACCGATGCAGCCGAAGGATTGTACCGCAAGTGCAGCGTGCAGGCTACGAAGTACTGTATCGGGAGTTCAACGGTTTTCATACAGTTCCAAATGCGATCGCCCGTGAAGCCTTGGACTGGTTCATTGCTCAGAGCTAAGTATAAAATTGCAACAATTTGGTCACAAACTGGGCAGCCGTTGTAAACGTTCGCTGTTCCGGTTTCCCTTCCGCCGCCGGGTGAACCCACCAGCCTTGACAGGTATTTGGCGATCGCCACAAGTCTAAATGCTCAATCGGTGGATCGGCATAGAAACTATCCCCTCCAGCACCCAATAGTGCTGAACTCCAGTGGGTAAAGTAATCATGACTGAGCCGATAGATCGGGAAATTACCATATAAAGGGACACCCCAGCCATCAAAAGCAATAAATGCCTTGACTGTTCCTCCTAACAGCTGCCACCCCCAAGCGGCACCAATTGCACCAGCAACACCCGCACTGAAGCTGATAAAAACAATTGGTACAGCGATTGGGTCAATACGACGCTGCAAAAACTCCAAAATATGAATAGCACAGTAAGCCGGGTAGTCCTGAGTGGGGAAAATCAAAACCTTCTGAGTCCAGCAATGGGAGAGATTGCTGGTTTCGCTGCACTGCAATTGTTCTAAAAAGTTCTGCGTTAGTTGCAAGTCATGGATGCCAGGGCAAATAATTGTTATAGAACTCTGGTGAGAAAGTCCACTGTTCATTTTTTTTTAATTCTTTCAGGGGAGCACAGGTGAAACCCTGTAGTAAACCATTAGGTTGTCTGTGGACACGCCTAGCGGTGACGTACTGGGTTCGTGGCACAGATTAGCAATACCAGACTTGAAAGGCTGGTGTAGGGGCGCACTACTAAATTCTCAAAGCTCAACACCAAACTATCCCAGTCTCAATGCCAACTAACTTAGATATCACTTTACTGGAGCAGCTAATTGATGTGCTCCAAGCGTGTTTTTCTGTTGAAGAGGCATGCACGGCAATCGAACCGCTGATGCAACGACTCTTCCCAGATGCAGCCGGTGCCGTTTATGTGATGAGTTCCTCAAAAAACTTGCTGGAGGCGATCGCCGCTTGGGGACCGGTACCCTTAACCAGCGATCCCATATTTACCCCCAACGAGTGCCTCGCACTGCAACGGGGACAAGCACATTTAGTAGAGGATACACATCATGGGTTAATTTGTCAACATGTACGACCCAATTCCCTACCGGTTGAAACCTTTTGTATCCCAATGATGGTGCATGGGGAA
This sequence comes from Leptolyngbyaceae cyanobacterium, assembly GCA_036703965.1. Taxonomy (GTDB): domain Bacteria; phylum Cyanobacteriota; class Cyanobacteriia; order Cyanobacteriales; family Coleofasciculaceae; genus DATNQP01. Next base: position 12,391 of record DATNQP010000222.1, on the reverse strand, counting down.
ACCTTGGGAGTGTTCTATGTCAGTTCCCTAAAAAGGGGAGAAATAACCCAAACCAAACAACTGGCAGCAAGTGTTGCCAAACATATGGGTTTGGCACTAGCCAACTTGAAACTCCGGGAAACTCTCAAAAACCAAAGTCTTCGCGACCCCTTAACCAAGCTCTACAACCGGCGTTACCTGGAAGAATGCCTAGAACGGGAGATACGGCGATCTGAGCGTCACGGCAAACCTCTGGGAATTATCCTAGTCGATGTCGATCACTTCGGGCACTTCAATGACAGGTTTGGTTTTGCAGCGGGCGACCTGCTGCTGCGAGAAATGGGTCGGTTCTTGCCCAGCCAAATCCGTGCATCAGATATTGCTTGTCGTTACGAGGGTGAGGAGTTTTTGCTGCTGCTGCCGGAAGCGTCTTTGAAGGTTACCCAGCACCGGGCTGAAGAACTGCGGCACAACATTAAGCATCTGAATATCCAATACAGGAATCAACCGCTGAGTTCAATTACAGTTTCTTGTGGAGTAGCAAGTTTCTCTGAGCATGGCACAACCGGCAATGCAGTAATCCGGGCGGCTGATGCAGCATTGACCTGCGCTAAGACACAAGGACGCGATCGCGTTGTTACAGCATCATAACGGCAATTTCAGTATCAAAAACAACCAACCGAATGTGACATAAAAGCAACTAAATATAAAAAGATAACAAAATCTGTCTAAAATAGTCGCTTCCCATGCTAATGGCTCATTGCTGGGGTTGGTCTTTCGTGATACATCCAAGCCGGGTTGATGCTCTGGGTTAGCATCTGAGCAGACCCCTAGTTCAACGGGGGTAACCATGAAAAAAAAGAATACAGCCTGTTGGTCAAGCCTTACAACGCTCACCGCTAGAGCCTCCTCCGATAGGGCGCGAGCATTACCGATGCTGGTTGGCGTCGGCGTTTTAACAGCAACTCTATTTCTCTGGTACAAGCTGAACGCCCAAGAGGGCGCTCGGATTGAGCGGAAGATTGAATTAGAAGCAGCCAGTGTAAAAATCGAACTCACCAGTCAGATGCAAGAGCGCATCTTAGGACTGGTTCGCAACGCTAAGCGTTGGGAAAATGCGGGAAAGCCGCTGCAAAAGCACTGGGAAGCTGATGCAGAGCTTTATGTGCAGCACTATGGTGGCTATCAAGCGATCGCCTGGGTAGACCCCTCGTTTTATGTGCAGTGGATTGTCCCACGGCGGGGAAATGAGGCAACTCAAAACCTCAACCTTGCCTCACAGAAGCGATGGCGTTTGGCGTTGGAGACAGCCCGGAAGCAGGGTAAAGTCACCGTCATCCGCCCTATCAATTGGGTAGAGGATGGCAAGGGTTTTCTCCTCTGTGTTCCTATCTTTGAACGTGAGAGGTTTGAAGGGTTTATTGTTGGCGTGTTTCATACCTCTAAATTGTTCGATACCATCCTGCATGAAAACATCACCCAAGGATACGGAATCACAATTTTCGATGGCAATAAAGAAATTTACCACCGTAACAACCACAGCATACTACCCACTCAGGATTGGACTCACGAGTTCAGCATTAACTGGAATGTCATCCCTTGGCGGGTGAAAATTCAACCGACTCCAGAGGTATTTGCGGCTGAGCAATCCCATCTCCCTGAAGCGGTGTTAGGTACAGGAACGCTCCTGGCGTTTTTGTTAGCCTTGGCAGTCCATCTTGCTCAATCAGGGCAACGGCGTACAAAACAAGTTGAGGCAATCAACCAAGGTTTGGCACAGGAAATCAGCGATCGCATATTAGCAGAAAAGGCGCTTTTCATATCACAGCAGCACTATCAAGCCCTCGTCAACTGGATTGATGGCATTGTTTGGGAAGCCGATGTCCAGACGTTTCAGTTAACCTTTGTTAGTCAAAAAGCGGAAAAATTGTCGGGTTACCCCGTTGAGCGCTGGCTGAGCGAACCCAACTTCTGGGAAAATCATCTGCATCCTGAAGACCGAGAGTGGGCTATTAACTTTTGCACCACAAGTTTTCAAAAGCAGAGGGAGTATGAATTTGAATATCGCATGATTGCTGCTGATGGACGTATCGTCTGGCTCAGGAACCTTGTCAACGTGGTTGTTGAAAACAATCAGCCTGTGAAACTACGGGGAGTAATGGTAGACATTACGAGACAAAAGCAGGTTGAAGCAGCATTGCGAGAGAGTGAGGCGCGATTCCGGGCGGCTGCTGAGGGAAGTCTCGATGCCTTCTTTATATTCCAGAGTTTGCGAGACGAGGCAGGGCGCATTATCGACTTCACGTTCGCCGATTTGAACTCCAAAGGCGAAAAGATGATTTCGATGTCCAAAGAACAAGTCCGTGGCAAGCGGATGTGTGAACTTCTTCCCCTCAATCGCAGGGGTGGTTTTTTTGAGAAGTATGTCAGGGTTGTTGAAACGGGAATTGCGTTAGAGGAAGAGTTTCCCATCTCAACACCAGAAGTCAAAGCCTCATGGCTTCATCATCAAGTTGTTCCCTTGAGCGATGGTATAGCAATTACCTCCAGAGACATCACTGAACGAAAGCATTCAGAGGAAGCCCTCAAGGAGAGTGAAGAACGCTATCGGGCGCTGGTTGAGCAGAGTGCAGAAGGCATTTGTTTATTTGATGGGGTAACCAAACAGGTTCTAGAGGCTAATCCTACCTATTTGAATTTAATCGGTTATACCCGAAAGGAAATTTTGGAGTTAAGCCTTTACGATATGGTCGCCATCGACCGGGAAATTTTGGATACCAGGATTTCCAAGATTTTGAGTGAAAAACATCTGTGCCTGAATGAATCTCAGCACCGTCGCAAGGATGGCTCTCTGGTTGATGTTTCTGTCTGCGTTAGTCTGATTTCGTACAGGGGTCGAAAGGTTTTATGTACTGTCGTGCATGACATCACCGAGCGCAAGCAGGCACAAGAGGCATTACAAGAGAGCGAAGCAAGGCTCAGATTAGCGTTAGAAGCCGCTCACATGGGTACCTGGGATTGGAATATCGCGACCAACGAAGTGGTGTATTCTGACCAACTCGGACCGGTATTTGGTCTGCCAAGGGGTACCTATCATCCTAACTATGAAGCCTTCCTCAATTCGGTTCATCCTGAAAACCGTGAGGCTGTTGCTCAAGCTGTGGCTGGTGCTGTTGAGGAGGGTGCAGATTATGAGATTGAATTTCGAGCCATTTGGCCCGATCGCACTCTGCACTGGGTAGCAACCAAAGGTCAAGTCTACTTTGACCAAACAAGCAAGGCGATACGTATGGTTGGTGTGGCGATGGACATCACTGAGCGCAAAGAAGCGACCGAGGCGCTGCGGCAAAGTGAAGAACGTTGGCAGTTAGCGGTGCGGGGCAACAATGATGGAATTTGGGACTGGAATTTAAAAACAAATAAAGTCTTCTTCTCCACTCGCTGGAAGGAAATGCTGGGTTATGAAGAGCACGAAATCTCAAACCATCTAGATGAATGGAAAAAACGGGTTCATCCAGACGATCTTGGCTGGGTAACACAAGTTATTCAAGACCACTTTGCTAAAAAAACACCGTTTTATATTTCTGAGCATCGAGTTCTGTGTAAGGACGGAACTTATAAGTGGGTTCTGGATCGGGGCCAGGCGCTTTGGGATGATTTAGGGAATCCTGTACGAATGGCGGGTTCCCACACAGATATTACGGATCGCAAGCAGACAGAACAGGCATTGCAGGAGGCTAACGAAAAACTGAGGGGTTGGGTGAAGGAACTGGAACAGCGTACCACCGAAATTACTCTACTCAATGAAATGAGTGATATCCTACAAGCTTGCCGGACGGTTCAGGAAGCCTACAGTGCGATCGCAACGTTAGTTCAACCCCTCTTCCCCAACGTCTGCGGTGGTGTTTTCGCGATTAGTGCCTCCAGAACCCTAGTTGAGGCTGTTGCCACTTGGGGCAATCAACTCACTAGCCAAAAATTGTTTACACCCGATGAGTGTTGGGCGCTGCGCCGAGGCCGTTCCCATTGGGTGGAAGACACCCAGACGGGTTTAGTGTGTAAACATCTTAACCAGAAAGGGAATGGGGAATTGGGAGTGGGAAATGGAGAAGAATCTGTCCCTACTACCTATTCTGTACCTGCTGAATCTCTGTGCGTTCCGATGATGGCTCAAGGAGAAGCCTTGGGCTTGCTGTATTTGAGTGCGCTGGAATCAGGACACCTGAGTGAAGCCAAACAACGCTTGGCTGTAACGGTTGCTGAACACATTGCCCTAGCTCTAGCGAATTTAACTCTACAGGAAACCTTACAGAGGCAGAGTATTCGCGACTCGCTCACTGGCTTATTTAATCGGCGTTATCTAGAAGAATCTCTGATACGGGAGATACACCGAGCCGATCGCAAACAGCAACCCTTGGGCATCATCATGCTTGATGTTGACCACTTTAAGCGGTTTAACGATACCTTTGGTCATGAGGCAGGCGATGCTGTGCTGCGGGAAATGGGGTTGTTTGTCCAAAAAAACATCCGGGAATCCGATATTGCCTGCCGCTATGGGGGTGAGGAGTTGATGCTGATTCTGCCGGAAACCTCTCTAGAGATAACTAGGAAAAGAGCCGAGCAAATCCGGGAAGGCGTTAAGCATCTCAATGTACAGCATCGGCGTCAGCCTCTCGGTGGCATCACAATTTCCGTGGGAGTGGCTTGCTTTCCAGAAGATGGTTTGACAGGTGAGGCACTGATTCAGGCGGCAGATACGGCACTATACGAAGCCAAAGCGCAAGGACGCGATCGCGTTGTAACGGTTTCTAGAGCAAGGTTATGAAATCCTCACCCCCATCCCCCTAGAGGGGATGCTACCCTAAAAGGTGGCGGGGGTGCATCCTGAGAACAAGGCTAAGACACCCCGGCTGTTGAATCAATTAATTTGAGGAACGTGAAGTGGTTGCAACCCCTGAAAAACTGCAACAACAGACGCCCGCCTCAGCTGGTAACAACGACCGAGTTGCTGTCTTGCTGATGGGCTACGGCGAAGTCGAAAGCTACGAAGATTTCGCTAACTACAATGAACAAGCTTTAAACTTACTCACTGCCAAATTTGCACCCGTACCCACCTGGATCTATCCACCCCTAGCGAAACTTCTGGCAGTTTTTGACTTCCACGAGTGGGGACATCAGCACGATAACTTTATCTCACCCCACAACAAAATTTTTGAACAGCAACGGGCAGGTATTGAAAAACACCTGCAAGAAAAATGGGGCGAAAGCGTACAAGTTTTCAAAGCCTTCAACTTCTGCGCTCCCTTTCTTCCTGAACAAGTCTTGGCGGAAATTAAAGCTCAAGGTTTCGACAAGCTGCTAATTTACCCCCTCTTAGTGGTTGATTCCATCTTCACTAGTGGTATTGCTGTCGAACAGGTTAACAATGCTCTTGTTAAGTTAGCTGATGGAAGCGAACATTGGGTCAAAGGACAACGTTACATTCCTTCTTTCTACAACGAGCCAGACTACATTGAGCTACTAGCCAGACTGGTTGAGGAAAAAATCACCGCTGATTTAGCCGTAGCACACCTCCCTTCACAAACTGGCATCGTGCTGATGAACCACGGTTGCCCTCACAAGGCAAAAGGATTTACCTCTGGCATCCTGGAAAGTGAGGCGCTTTATGAGCGAGTACGGGAACGACTGATTCACAAGTATCCCCTCATCTCAGTAGGTTGGCTCAACCACCAGACGCCGCTAATTGACTGGACTCAGCCTAATGTCGAGTTAGCTGCAAAGAACTTGATTGATTTGGGTGCCACGGCGATCGTCATGATGCCGATTGGCTTTGCCACAGAAAATCATGAAACGCTGCTGGATGTCCATCACATTGTGCACGCCTTGAAGCGCCGCAGCCCCCACGTCACCTACGTTGAGATGCCTTGTGTCAACGATCATCCTGAGTTCTTAAAGATGGCAGCGGATTGGGCGAATCCTCAAATTGAAGCCCTTTTGGAAGAATCAGCCGTTGCAGTCAATCCCCAGTTGGCATCAGTACAAGCTTCTCACCACCATCATCATCATCACGACCACGACCACCATCATCACTAGGGGACTTCCAGAAAAATAACTATCCATACACGATTGTAGGGGCACGGCATGCCGTGCCCCTACAATCATTGCTTGTTAGGACGATTTTAGTAAAATTTAGTATCTTTTCCTATTAGACCAAAGTAGTTTCTGTTAACCTTTTCAAAATAAGAGAGCGTGCTTGATAAGCACGAAAACGATTTACTAATTATTAACAAACTTTAACAAACGAGCGATGAAGCATTACTGTGAAGAATGGCTTAATGAATGGTGCGCCCAAAATGGCTGGACTGATTTATATATAGAGCGCTATCACTACTGGGCTTTCCCTCCTGGGGCAGTTATGCCAGAGCCAATTCCTCCTCAAGCTCTGCGATCGCTTAAAGCTGAAAAAGGATTAAGTGGCGAAGAAAAATTGTGGTCAGCTTCAGCCGTGATTGTAACTTTAATCGCTGCGGTTCTCAGCTATTTTCTGAAGTGCCCAATGCCACTGGTTTTTGCTTTTGCTTTCGGTGCTATAACAGCGGGTCGTCTTGAGGTTGAGGACTAACTAAAGAACTTTTAACGGGAGCATCCCGTTTTTGCAAATTTACCTCGTAGGGGCGCTTGAGGTGCGTCCCTAGAGCATCCTGGGCTTTTGCGGCTGGTCTTTGGCAGACGAGTCAGCAAAGTTCCTAAAACCCTTGTTAGGATAAAGCTTTAAAGTCTAAAAGTAATCACGCTGCAAAGCCTCTGTATAGTAGGGCTTTTAGTGATTTGCTCTTAACTGAATACTTCTGTTGAAAAAGTCAGTCCACTTATATTCTGACGCGATCGCAACTTAGTAAGGCTATCCATGCATCCAAGTACCCTACTGCTCTCAAAAGAACTACCCACCCTCCAATACACCTCCACATTGGATCGATTTGATGAAACCTGGTCAGCTCCTCTATCAACTCTCTTAGGATTAGGACGTGCGGCAGGTGCTGACTTCATTGAATTTTTCTTGGAGCGTGTCAACTACATCAGCTGTCTAGCAGAAGATGACACCATCACTAGCATTGCACCACGCCTTGCAACAGGTGCTGGCGTGAGAGTGTTTCGGGGACAAGCCGACTGTTACGTTAGCACCAATGACCTTTCTTTTTCAGGACTGAAAGCCGCTTTAGAAAAGGGACTTTCCATCCTGGGGCTGCAACTTCCCACTCCTAACGCTTATATTCCTGAAATTAACCTAGAGCTACTCAGGGACTACGCCACAACCAGAGGGAAAGATGCTTGGCTTTCTCAATGTAGTTCCATGCGAGAAATGGGAGAAGTTCTCCTCGATGCCAATGCTCAGCTTCAGCTTAAAGCCAGTCATGTTCAGTCCAGACGAGCCACGTATTTCAGGGATTGGCAGGAAGTTTTAGTAGCCGCGAGTGATGGCACGTTTGCTAGAGATATTCGCCTTACTCAATCTGTGGGATATAACCTCCTATGTGCCGATGGCGCTAATCGCTCCTCCATTGGGCAACGCGCTGGAAGCACAAGCCAGCCAGACTTCCTGAGAGTATGGCAGTATGAGTCTGCGGCTGAAGAAGTCGCAGAATCTGCTGGGAAAATGCTCTATGCCGATTATGTAGAGTCGGGAAGTTATCCCATCATCATGGCAAACGAATTTGGTGGAGTCATCTTCCACGAAGCCTGTGGACACCTACTAGAAACAACGCAGATTGAGAAAAAGACCTCTCCTTTCTCCGACAAAAAAGGAGAAAAGATTGCCCATGAAAGCCTAACCGCTTGGGATGAAGGACGCTCTCCCAATGCGTTTGGGACAATTGATATGGATGACGAAGGAATGCCTGCCCAAAGAACCCTGTTAATAGAAAAAGGCATTCTCAAGAACTTCTTAGCCGACAGAACGGGTTCCCTACGTACCGGACACCCCAGAACCGGGAGTGGGCGTCGCCAGAACTATACCTTTGCCGCTGCTAGCCGGATGCGAAATACGTATATTTCGACCGGAGAATACTCCAACGAAGACTTATTCGCCTCCATCGATAAAGGTATCTACTGTAAAAAAATGGGCGGCGGTAGTGTTGGCGCAACAGGGCAATTTAACTTTGGTGTGGATGAAGCCTACCTGATTGAGAATGGAAAAATTACCAAACCGCTTAAAGGAGCCATTCTCATTGGTGAAGCTCAGGAAATTATGAACAAAATTTCCATGTGTTCACAAGACCTAGCACTTGCTGCTGGCTTCTGTGGCTCTGTTAGTGGCAGTATCTATACAACGGTAGGACAGCCTCACATTAAGGTGGATTCTATTACCGTGGGTGGTCGCTGAAGAATTTTCGATTTTTACAACCGGAGATTGGGGATTAGGGAGTAGGGACTCTTGAATCCTTACCTAATCCCCAGTCCCCAGTCCCTAATCCCAAAAAGAGGGTATCATTGTGCCGAATATTGACAATTTGGCTACTCATGCCAAAACCACCGCTAGTCAGCTGGGCATCAAGAAATTTGACATCTATGGCTCAACAGTCGATGAAACCAGTGTTCAAGTAGACCAAGGCGCTCCTAAACAAGTCAAAGCTTCCAATCGCTCTAGTGTGACTGTTCGAGTCTGGAATGAAGACAATACAATGGGCGTCACCAGCACAACAGACGTAGACCCAAACGGACTTAAATTAGCCTTAAAAACTGCCTACGAGGCGAGTTTTTTTGGGGTGAAGGAAAATGTACCTGATTTTAGTCCGGAAGCCTCTGCCCCAATTCCTAACGAGTCTGATGAAAAAGCGCCACAAGCTCCTGTTTCAACACTAATCGAAAATTTGATTGAAGTTGAAAAAGAGCTGCTTTCCGCTCACCCTGCTATCAAAGGCGTACCCTATAATGGACTGTCGCAAAGAGATATAGACAGGTTTTATCTCAACAGCAACGATGCCATCAGAACAGAAGCTCGTTCCTACGCATCGATTTATCTTTACAGCAAGACAGAGCAAGAAGGGAAAAAACCGCGCAGTGCTGGAGCGTTTAAAATTAGTCGTAGTCTAGAACAGCTGGATCTTGAGGGTTGCCTCAAAGAGGCGGCTGAGAAAACGATCAGTCACTTGAATTATGAAAAAATCAAGTCTGGCAAATATAGAGTGGTTTTCTCCCCGGATGCCTTCCTTAGCCTGCTGAGTGCTTTCTCCAATCTCTTTAACGCTCAAAATATTCTAGACAAGCAAAGCCTCTCTACTCCTGACTCTTTAGGCAAACCAATTGCTTCTCCCTTACTTTCAGTCTGCGATGATGCTCTGCATCCAGATAATGTAGCAGCAGAAACATTTGATGGGGAAGGAACTCCAACTCGTCGGATTTCGCTGATTACTGAGGGAGTTTTGACCGGCTTCCTTCACAGTTCGGGTACTGCTAAAAGGCTCAATGCTCAACCGACAGGTCACGCGAATATTGGAGCAAAAGTAACCGTTGGCTCCCACTTTTATCATGTCTTTCCAGGAGCCTCTGCTGAGCAAGAATACAGTCTTGCCAATGCTGAAAATGTTATTTTAATCGATGACCTTCAGGCTCTCCACGCAGGCGTAAAAGCCTTACAGGGTTCCTTTTCTCTACCGTTTGATGGTTGGCTAGTTGAAAAGGGTAAATTGACGAGCATTGAGTCAGCAACTGTTGCGGGAGATTTTCTGGAACTCCTTCAGTCGATTATTTTCGTTGAAAAAGAGGCGGAGCTGACGCCAGCAGGAGTATGTCCAAGAATCTGGGTTGATGGACTGTCGATTACTGGAGAGTGATACTAAATCTGCTCCCATAGCCCGCTTTTGGGTTCTAGAACAGAGATTCAGTAATAAAAACCTAACCCCCCAACCCCCTTCCCTACCAGGGAAGGGGGAGAAAGAATTCGCCTTAGGAGCATCGGGGAGAGGCTAGGGCGTCGGTCAAGAACTCTGACTTGACAAAGCAACCCAAAGATGCGGCGAAGCAATCGGACAGAAAATTTTAGGTGATCGCAATAATTTGCTCCCCAATCGCTTAGCCCCTACAAAGTGCATATCTTATGCTTTTTGTCAAACATTTCTACTTGACCGACGCCCTAGGATTACTGAATCGATGTTCTAGTAGAGATGTTTTATGCAACGTCTCTACAAAATTTTGTTCTCCAACCCAAAAACGGCTGTGTCGTTCTTGAGATGGAAGAAATAGTCCTACGAATCAGGATTGGGGTCGCAGCGGATTTCGATCAGAAATCCATCGGGATCGTAGAAGTAGACGCCTCTTCCAGTAGGACGGCTAACAGGACCATCTGCGATCGCTACTTGATGAAAATGCAGTACTTCAACAGCCTGGTCAAATAACTGTGGCTCAATATCAAATGCCAGATGGTTTGCTCTGGTAAAAGCACGATGAGGGTCTGGATCTGGCGGTGGCAGATCTGGCTCCCAAAATAAATCGAGGACTGTGCCATCCGGAGTGACGAAATTAGCGACTTTCCCAGCTGCTACCAACTCCACGAGGGTTGTAGGAACCTCATCGCCAGTCAGTTCATGGAGACCGAGGATATCTCCATAGAAGTAACGGGATGCCTTTATGTCGCTCACATTCAAGGCAATATGGTGTACTCGACGCAGACTCCCAGTTGCTAGGGCAGTGAGATTGGTGGTGGGGAAAGGCAGCATGAGGGGAACTGAATCTACATAACTTGTCTCAGTCTAGCGAGTTACGCACCTTAGAGTTCCAACACTCTTCCGCCATTTCCTTCCCGTCAAGTTGGCGCTGTGACTGGAGAGTGTCACAGATTCAAATTACAAATGGTTCAAGATGGCTATGACTCCACTCTCTGTGAGCGCGTTCAGAGATAAACGGTCGGACTCGAAACTTGGGGGGACGACCATCTTGGACATCGATCCGCAAAAATGAGTAGGGTCTTCGCTTTTGTGAGGCATGACCATGCCGACCAACAAAAAGATGCGATCGCGCGACCACTTGGCTGTAACCCCCTTCAGTCTCCCCAAGTTCCTCCATCAATTCTGGTCCCTCGTCCCGTTGGCGACGCAGGCTATAACCACTTCCTCCGCAAACGATCCAGTTGAGGTTGGAGTCAGCGTGTCCAGTGTCCTCAGTTCGGAGATATTCCAGACAATGAGCGTGACCACTCAGAATTAGATCAACGATTGGACGACCTTCCGCCTGCGAACCGACAGCATCAGAGACCGCATCGAAGACCCGGCGCAGGCGATCGCGAATCGCCAACGTCTGCGCCTGCTGCCACTTCGTCGCCTCAGTGACGTAGGGAGGATGGTGAAAATAGATTACACGTCCACGCACCTGTTGTGTATTCCAAGATTCAATCAGTCTTTGCTGTAGCCAATCCAGTTGTTCAATGTCAGTAACTGTCGTTTCATTTGATGCCAGTTGTTTTTCAATATCAATCTTTACCTCTTCGATTTGCTCCAACTTCGTATGCAGGTCATCAAGCATTTCAGCATCATCGGGTCGTTGGGGACTGAGTTTGGCTGAGCGTTCGAGGATTTGTAGTTTTTGTTGCTCAATTTCATCCCGACGCCTTTCCAGCTTGCGACGGTAGGATTCCCCTTCTTTTGTGGCTGGGAGCGGTGGTGGTTCATTGAACGTACAAGAGTCGAGGGCAAAAAAGTCAATTCCACCAGTACGGAAGGTGTAATAGCGATTGGGTAAGCGAGTGAAGCGTCCAGGTTCGTACAGGAGGCAACGACCTGTATTAGTCTTAGCTGTGTAATGTTGGTCTAGATGGCGATCTAACGCTTCTGAAGTCTCAATCGCTCTGATGTAATCCAGAAATGCTCGTGCGTAGGCATTACCTTGACCTGATCCATGCCAGCCAATGTTGAACTCCAACCGCAACCGAAGTAGACGGCGTAGCGGCATCGTACTTTTAGCGAGTAGACCGAATAACAATGGCAGGTCATAGTAATCGTGGTTACCAGGTACCGGCAGAAATGGCAGGTTGAAGACCATCTGGTCATAGGCAATACGTTTAGGCTCCTCTCCGCCTACCAGAAACTCTCGGTAGGGAGAAATGAAGTTTTCCAGGTAGTACTCACTTGAGCCAACTAGATAAACTACATCGCCCGTGTGCAAGACAAAACGGCAGGTGTCGCGGTGTGCCAGCATTTGTTCTGCAATTTGTCGTTGGGAGTTGTGACTGCGACGGGGTCCTACGCCAGTATCGCCCAAGACTAAAAATGAGAAATCTGGGCTATCCGAAACACCTTCTTCAAAAACCATCCGGGTTTGATCAATTCCCCGCTCAACAATCAGCGGTTCTTGCCATCGCACCCGTTGCTCCATCTTCCGGATTTTGACCTCAATTGCCGGGTCGGACACGAATTTCATAGCT
>DATNQP010000221.1:0-4709 GCA_036703965.1 Leptolyngbyaceae cyanobacterium | reverse complement strand
CACATAGTCTCAATACAATTACTAACAATTGAATTGTTGATCAAGCTTTATAAATCAAGACTTATGGCTAATTTTTGGCTCACATGAAAGCTTTCTTAATGTATTTTTTCTGTAAAGAATGTCGATAAGCTAGACCAACATTCTTGTCATTATCCTACTCTTTGGGTTATGGCAAAAGACTGGCTGCTGTCTGTGTACTACTCCTTGAGCGGGCAAAATCTCAAGATTGTGGCGACCAGTCTTCTTAGGAATCAAATGAGCGGGGTAAAGACAATGAGATCAATTATATCTGCTACAACAGTGCCGAGTGACCTTCATTCTGATAATGCATACAAGGGGCTAGGGCAACGGACAAAGCAACTAATTGGGGGGATAGTACTAGGTCTGTCCCTCAGCTTACTGGCTAATGGCGAGGCACAAGCAGCCAGTTTTACGTTTACCAAAATCGCCGACACTAGCAATGGCTTTATCGGTTTTGGGTTACCTGTTATCAACGACAGTGGCACCGTTGCTTTCTCTGGTAACCTGGATACACCGCACGGCATGCTCGTTCCACCGGATCAAGGTGTTTTTACTGGCAGTGGCGGGGCGCTTACCACAATCATTACTGTCGATAATCCCGACATTTTTGACCCTAGCTCTTTCTCCGCTTCATCTTTCTACGTCGGCGATATCAATAACACAGGTACCGTAGCCTTTCAGCGCTCCGATAGTACTCTTTTGTTTACTAGGAGTAGTATCTTAACTAGCAGTGGTGGGACTATTACCGGTATCGCTGATGAGGAAAGCGACCCTCGTCGTGAATACGTGTCGGTATCTGCCATTAATGATAGTGGCACAGTAGCCTTCTTCAGAGGCTATTCTGGTCCATTCAGTAGCTACACAATGATAAGCGCTGGTTCCGTCAGCGTTGGCACGGGCGGCTTCTTGTTGGGTCCCTATCTTATTTCTATTGGCGGTGGCGACATCAACAATAGTGGCACTTTGGTCTTCAGCGGTATTGTACTGGACCAGGAGGATAATATGTTGGATAGATTTATAGACGGCATCTTCACTAAAAGCACTGATGGGGTTGTTACGACGATCAGCACCAGTGATCCTATTAACTCCTCGTTCTCTGCGTTCTCCAGTCTCACCATTAATGACAGTGGCACTGTGGCATTCAATGCTCTCCTAGATCAGGATACCCAGGCTCAAGGTATCTTCACGGGAAATGGCGGTTCCCTAGCCACTATTGCTGATAGTAGTGGTGTCTTTAAGACTTTTGGGAACATCGCAATCAACAATAGTGGCGAAGTGGCTTTCTTTGGTAGCTTGGATGAAGGGGGCAGTGGCATCTTTACTGGAGCCGACCCAGTGACTGATAAGGTGATTGGCACGGGCGATAATCTCTTTGAATCTACAGTGGCATCTATTTCCTTCGGCAATCACGGACTCAATAATTTGGGTCAACTCGCCTTCTACGCCCAACTTGCAAATGGAACCTCAGGCATCTTCCGCGCTGACCCAGTGTCGGATACTCCTGAGCCAGAACCCGTTCCTGAACCAGTATCGGTGTTGGGTCTACTAGCGTTCGCTGCTTTTGGTGCGGGTTCTGTGGATAAGCGCCAAAAGAAACAGCAGGCTTAGAAGGACGATTTTACGATAAAAACTGCGTCCTACGCGATCGCGCTGTCGAAGAATTTCAGCAATTCAAAGACGCGATCGCAATTAATTTCCCCACCCTTGCCACGGGCTAACTTCCAACACACCCGTAGGTGTAAACACAACTTTAAAGTAAGCAAGCGGCTTCTGGGTACCTGTACTAGCTGGGGTGCTAGAAGATTTAAGCAGGCTCTTCAGAGGGGTTTCCTGGAGGTGGTCAAAAGCGGGTTGATTAAGCGATTCGTAGTCTGCGATCGCTCCATCTTTGTTTATTGCCACGCGGTAAAGCAACCTCTCTGGAAACCTCCTTAGCTCCCTGTTTTGCTGAATTTGGTCGTAGAGCTTTTGGTTTAAATCCTTTAGCCTCTCTTCGTCAGTGATTTCTGCTTCCAACTCAGGTGTCCCTGTGTATCCCCGCCAAGGACTGACTTCGAGTATGCCTCGGTTGGTAAATACCACCTTAAAATGACCCATCGGCTCTTGCTTAGTAGCAGGACGGGTGACAAGCTTGTAGAGCAAGTCGCTGAGCGGGGTTAGCTCAGACGAGTTATCACCAGCTGGGTTGACGGCGCTATAACCCAAAATCTCTCCATCTTCACCCACACCCACGCGGTAGACGGAATCTTGCTCAGATGCAGACCGATTTTGCCACTGCTGATTAATTTGGTTGTAAAGGTTCCGATTCAAGGCATAAAGCTGGGTGGAATTAGTAATCTCTGGTGCCGTTGTCAAAGCCGCCTCTAACTCTGAAACAGAAGGCTTTTGAAGCGTTGGACTAGGCTTAGACGCAGGGCGATAGGGGGAGACTCGCCAAAGCCTGAGCGTCTCGTCTGCACCAGCACTGGCGAGGGTTTGCTCGTCGGGACTGAAGGCGACAGACCAAACGCCCTGATTATGCCCCGTTAGGGTACGTAGCATCTGTCCCGTTTGCGGATGCCACAGTTTGATGGTTCGGTCATAACTGCCACTGGCGAGACTCTGCCCATCGGGACTGAAAGCGACAGACCAAACTGCCCGATCATGCCCCGTCAGGGTACGTAGCAACTGCCCCGTCTGCGGATGCCACAGTTTGATGGTTCGGTCACAACTGCCACTGGCGAGAGTCTGTCCATCGGGACTAAAGGCAATCGACCAAACCGCTTTATCATGTGCCGCCAAGGGAGTTCTCAACTCCCCAGTACTCAGCTGCCAAGTCATGATTTTTCCATCCTCACTGCCACTGGCAAGGATTTGCCCATCGGGACTGAAGGCGACGGATCTTACTACGTCTTTCTGGTTGAGAGTGCGGAGTAGTTTGCCAGTTTCCAGATTCCACAGCTTAATGGTCTTGTCCCAGCTGCCACTGGCGAGAGTCTGCCCATCTGCGCTGATCGCGATCGCCTTAATATCGTCTAAATGTCCAGAGAACGTGCGGATCAGTTCACCGGTTTCCAGATTCCACAGCTTAATAGTTTTGTCCCAGCTGCCACTAGCGAGGAGCTTTCCATCTGGGCTGAAGGCGACAGCTTGCACCGCCTCTCTATGTCCCAAGAGGATGTGGAGTAACTTTCCCGTGCGTAGATTCCAAACCTTAATAGTTTTGTCATAACTGCCGCTAGCAAGGGTCTGTCCATCCGGGCTAATAGCCACTGAATAAATCCACACTGACTGCTTCAACAGGATAGCCAGCTGTTGATCATTTTGATCCGATTCAATTGTTATATCCGGTGTAACTAATTTGCTGCCAGTAAATTTAATAGGTGTCCATAAGTTGGTACCCATAAATCCCACAGCTGCGGCAAATGTAGTCATGGCAATGGCTGTAGTCTTACCAGAATAGTTCTTGAGTCTCATACACCCTTTAGCCGTTCCGCTATCTTCAATGGTCAAAGCTTGGAACCAAACATCCCAACTTTTGAGTCTTGGGATGACAATTTCTTATAGCGCTACCGGAGATTTCGCTTAAGCTTGAAGTTTTTGTTCTTTAACTTTTTGCTTTTCCTCCTCAATCCATCGTCTTCTGAGATATAAGACCATTATCAGTGTTATTCCAAAAATTCCTAAGAACGTCAGGTAGGTACCATGACCTAACATTGTGGCAAAAATATGCCAGCACAATAGGAACATTGCCCAGTAGGTTAGCTGATGTAAACGCTTCCAATTCTTTTTTAGTTTTTTCACACTCCATTGGTTAGAGGTGACCGTCAAAATTATTAAAATAAGAAAGCTGGCGAGTCCTGGGAAATAGATAAAATAGGTTTTTAGATCCAAGAAATCATAAGACCTTTTTATCACTAATAAATAAGCATGAGCGAGAGCTATTAAAAAAGCCAAAATACCTATCCAGCGGCGATATTTCAATAGCTGAGTTGGTATTTTCGTTCTGCGACTAGATGGGAAAACTACTCTAAGATTAGTCGGCAGTAAGGTTACGATATAGGTAAAAAGTGCCAGAACCCCTAGGACATTAGGAAGCGTTACGGGAGCAATATGTAACATAGATGCATCCTCCTTAGGTTATAAATTAGCTTAAAAAGAAAAATAATACAATACATCATTTTGGAAATCAGCTCTGTTACAGGGGTAACAGCTTGAGTAACCCGCAACAGCCCAAAAGTCTCTTTGAAGAAGACCCTCTTGCTTTACCGGATAATGCGATTCTTTGCAGCCGCGCTGATTCCTGGGTTTTGCTCCACTGCGCTAAGGCTAACGCGGTAATGAAAAAGTAGCAATGCTTTATGTGAGTGCACTAAACGCAAACCCTCGTAGTGGCGCAAGCCTTGTGCCCATACCCAAAATTTAATGCAATATCAAAGGGAATTGGTATAACGTCCAGGGATGAGGTGAAGGGAGGAGGGATTATTGGTTATAGAGAACTCGTCTTCTCTCTACCTCTCCACCTCCCTACTCCTCACAGAGTGCTAGGGACAATTAAATCTCGGACCTAAATTTCCCTCAGGAAACCCACTAGAAATCCACCCGGTTCTGGGTGCTACGATCCTGACCCAGGTGCGATTTCCCTCAGCACTATTTGTTTGGGACTGTTGGGGATTAGCTAGCCTGACTGTTTGTTGAGCGGCTACTCC
>DATNQP010000220.1:0-10835 GCA_036703965.1 Leptolyngbyaceae cyanobacterium | reverse complement strand
GTAATGTAGTCATGTAATTGACCACGGATTTGGCTACTTATCAGCCCAGCCTTGGGTTTGAGCAGACGGAAGTTCCCCTCAAGGGGAACTTCCGCTTAATGCACTAGCGATTGGCAGCATCAGGACAGTACTGATTAACAGCCAAAGCGTAAGCAACCTCCTGTTTGGCGACTTCACTTGCAGAGGGTTTATAAGCCGCCAGAGTTCTCATGCGCGTCAACACGGCATTCGAGCCGCCATAGCGGAGGACTCGGCAGGTTGTTTTGGCTGAGGCAATCATACTATCCCGATATTCATTTCCATATTGGTTTAGTTCCTGCCTAATGTTAGGTGGATAGCTGTTTGCTAGTGCTCGGAAATTAGAGTCAAATCCGGCATTGGGAGAAAGTGTAGGTTTGGGAGTCTGGACACACAGCCTGGAAAGATCTACTACTGTTCCATCAGACTGGCGTAAGTAACAGGGAGAGTCTGCTTCTCTTTGGGCGAATGCCAAGGTAGGCAGGAGGAACATGAAAGAGAAGACCGCAGCGCACAGGATAATAAAACTTTTCATAAGCCAGGACAGAAATATTGCTTACTGGTCAACGGGTTGAAGGTTAGAAGGTTATTCAGTGTAATCATTCCCATTTATGGAGCATTCTGCTTATGGTGTGTCTGCAAAGTCCAAAATTTGACTGTAGGGACGAAAGCATTGCGGTAGCGATAGCGAAGCGGTAGCGAGGAACGTGCGTCAGCATTTGTACCTAGATATATGGCTCAAAGCTTTATTTGGTCTACAAATGCTCCGCCCTCATTAAGTTTGCCGACAGACCCTAGAGGAAGCTGGATTAGAAGGTTAAAGAGATAAAACTTTCAACTTACCAACCTACTACCTTACAACTTGTAAGCCATTTCCAGCTCTATATTACCTATAGCAAGTTTTTCACTCAAAATTGTTAAAGAATTGTAGATATTACTTCTCTCACTTATTCTGTCACGGTATACTTCCCCCATTAGTTTCTGGGGAAGTGAAATTTTTCTGGCAATCTGGAAAGGTCTGAGGAATTATTAACTAGAGTTCAAACAAGTTATACCGTTTGCACTTTATGAATACTTTTGTGTAGGGCTAGCTTGGTATTCATTGTCATAGAGTTCAGGCTACTCTTCAGAAAAAAAGCTGTCATGCCTCCAATTGGAGGGCTTGGCAAAGTTATTTGTGGTTATTTTTTAGGAAAAGGTGAGATTTATGACTGAATTGAAATCATTTCTCAGTAAGGAGAGTAGCAATTTATATTTAAATAATAACTAATAATTATATAGATAAGCCTAAATAGAGGTGAGCGAAGGAAAAAACAAAAATTAATAAGAAAACTCAAGTTGAAACGAAGTAAGTTTTTGAATTAGATTTTGAACTCGGATATTAAACTTATTGGTAAGTGTTCTTACCTAGTTGCTAATAGGTCATTGGTCATTGCATTAGCGGCATCCGAACCAATGATCTATTAAGAAGGAAAAACTCTACACCGAAATCTATTGGGGGCATATATGCGTTGGATTCAGAGGGTCTTACTATTTGTTGTAATTTTTGTAGCTAGCTTAGTTGCGCTCGTCCTATCCCATTTTGTGTTCAAACCAAAAGCCATACTAGCCACTGAAGCTTATCTCCAGCCTGCTCCAACTCAACAAATCGGAAACTACGATTATTTTGGGGAATCCCTAACCCCAGAAAATGCAGCTCAACTGGTCAGCCAAAAGGGACTCAATCCCCAAGACCCTGTTTCGTATCAGCGGATTGGAGCCGTTCACATCACCCAGCAACTGATTGATCGCGGTGAGGATATCTTCTTCAACCGCAAGATTGGCGATACCTTCGGGCTACAACGGGTTTTCGGTTTTGGGCTAGGCATAACTCGCGTTGCGCCAGAACTCGTAAAGGGAATTGTTAACTTACAGGGTAAACCGACCAGCAACTTAACCATTACTCTCCAAAAAGATCTGAAGTTAGGAAGCCGAACGTTTCCGAAGGGAGCGGTCTTCCCGACGGGGCTTGATATCGAGAAAGGAGCCGTGCTTCCCGTAGGATTGAAACTTACCGGAGACATCACCTGTGCCGTATGCCATGTGGTTGTGTCTCCGAAGAGCCAGCGCCTTAAAGGAGTCCCTAACGGGGATCTTGCCATTCCTTTTTTGATTGCTCTGGCACCGAATTCAGCCGCAGGCTTTGCTCGCTTGAATTTTAATCCTCTTGACCCCAAATACCAAGGCAATGGTAAGACCATCATTGATAGTACGGGTCAATTAGTCAAACTCCCCGACCCCCAGAAATTTGAGACTGCCTTTGACGATGCGGTCTTGGATGTACCCTTTGGTAACTTTGAGAGTTCACCAGATAGCATTAACAACACCACTCAAATCCCCAGTGTTTTTACATTTAAGAGTGGTCCTTACTTAGCGGATGGTCAGTTTGCAGTCGGTCCTTTTGGTGGACTGAGTGCAATCAACAACGCTGTTCACTCCTCAGAAATCAACCTGTTCGCGGCTGCTCAACTGAGTGCCGCTACTCTCGGTATTGACTCTGAAGTTTATCTGGGTACAGCGCTCCAGAACGCAGCCGACCCTACTATTCGACTACCGAAGGGAAAACCCGTTAAACCCTCAGAGTGGCTGCGGAAGGTTGCCCCGAACCCCAATCAGGCGGAACTGGAAGCTCAAATTCCAGCACCTGGAGCAGGTTCTTATCCACTGCTGCAACCGAGCATTTTCACCTATAACGGCCTCATCTTTAGTCCCAAGACTAACTCATCTGATCGCGCCAAAGGACCGTTCTTATTCGCTAACAATGCAATGGCTGCTTGGCAAAATAGCCTCGTACCACCACCCAATAAGAGTCCTGAAAATCAGCAAGCACTGGCTAGCAATTCTGTCCAAAATGGTGGCAAAATCTTTGAGCAAAACTGTGCAAGTTGCCACATCCCACCGTTCTTCACCGACAATAAGATTCATCCTATTAGTGAAATCGGTACTAACCCAGCTCGTGCCCAATCTCGCATTGCCATCAACGACTTACTAGTACCACCGAAGCTCTATACCTTGAATACTCCCGTTCCCGTTCCGGCTAATGCTGAAGTCCTAGACGTGCCAACAGAGGGCATTTCTGACAGTCCAACCACCCTTCCTAAAGGCATCTTGCCCGATGGTGGTTACAAGACTCCATCTTTACGGGGGTTGTATCTCAGTGCGCCCTATTTGCACGATGGTGGGGTAGCCGTGAGGGCAGGTGCTATTCAGGTTGCGCAGGATGGTAGTTTTGCACTCGTTGACCCGACGGGCTTAGGCTTGCCGGGTACACTCAGTCAAGGTCTACCCGCTGATAGTGCTAGCAGTTTACGTGCTTTAGTTGATAGCCAGCTTCGCGCCCAAGTGATTGCGACTAATCAAGCCTATCCACCTCTAGTGCGGAGTAACCTTGATGGCAGGGGTCATGACTTCTATGTAGACGCATCAACGGGCTTCACTCCAACTCAGCAGAGAGATTTGATAAACTTCTTGCTAGCGTTGGACGACAACCCTGGTGAATATTAGTGCCGAAAGTTGCTTGGGCGATCAGCAAAGCTATGTTTTTCACTAAACACGGGCGGCACACTGGATGCGCTCAATTGCCTGCTCACGGGTCTGTTTTTCCCGTAGCGTATTGGCAACCTGGAAGGCTTGGTCAAATTGCTTGAAGTGGGAATATTGCAGCGCGATCGCTTCTAATACAGCAGATTGCAAGTTCATGTAGTACAGTAGCAGCCGTTTGTGAACCAGTTTCGCAGGTGTTTTGGCTTGACTTGGAGGGTATAGGTTCCTTGCTGTAAGCGTTCTAGATAGTAAACTCCGGCGTCGTTGGTATAGGAAGTTAGTGGGACGGACTCACCTAAATATTTCTGCTTGCTTCCTCAATCAGCCATCATCGCGTCTAACAGCAAATCAGCCCCAAAACGGACAGCATCAGTACAGGGTAGCCCTGTCTCTACCTGTACCTGCTCAATCGCCTGTTGAGCTGCCTGTGCATCCAGATGACCCGTGTTAAGCGCGATCGCATTTACTCGCACTGATGCAAACGCCCCACCAGCACTGGCAACCATCTCATAAAGCTGAATTACCGACCGTATGGGAGGAATCGGCACATGGTCATGATTGCGGATGTGAGTCTGTCCTGCTCGATGCACCAACATCAATCCCGTCGGCTGAGTCCCGCGAATTAGCGGTAGGGTTGCCGTTGAACTCGGATGCAAGAGCGAACCCTGCCCCTCAACAATCAACAAGTCATAGTCATAACCTGAACGCATTACCATCTGTTCCACAGCACCAGCAGCAAAGTCCACCCGTATGGCATCCAAAGGGATTCCCTCCCCAGCAATCATCACACCCGCTTGACCCGTCGCCAGAAACTTCGAGCGTATCCCCTGGCGCTGCGCTGCCCGATTCAACTCCAGACTCGCCGACATCTTGCCGACACTCATATCAGTCCCAACGGTCAAGATGCGATGACAAGGAAGCGATCTCGCCTTAGCACTTGCTACGCTTAATCCCGGTGGCTCTTGACGAATATCCCAAATCACCTGACCCTCTTTAAGGAATGCCTGTAACTCTGGGTTAGATGCCATTGGGGTATGCAAACCATTAACCACCGATAACCCCGCTGCCACCCCTTGCTTCACTTCCTGCCACCAGGCATCCGGTAATGCCCCCCCAGACGGTGCAATCCCAATGACTAGGACATCCGGTTGATAAGCGAGTGCGGATGCTACCGAATCAACAATCGGGGCGTTACAGGTTATGCCCGTTAGTTGAGACAAGGACTCCCCAGCACACTGTTGGTCAATCACTGCCACAACGGTTGCTTCACCATACCGTAACAGCGTCAGACCCGTTTTCCCATGGGGTCCCCGAATTCCTTCATGCAGCAAAATTGCAATACGATGGTCAGTGGTTAGACGCATTCAATAGCACCCCCAGTCCTGGTAAATCGTTAGGGATTAAACGTCCATTCTGCACCGTGGCACCTGTGAAAGGGTCATCCACGAAGTTCAGGTGGCTATCTAAATCCAGATAATCAGCTAATGGCGAGAGGTGCGACGCGGCTGTATTCGCCAGCGTACTGTCAGAATAGCAACCGAACATCACCTGCAATCCACAAGCTCTAGCCGTATGTACCATCCGCATCGCCTCAGTTAGACCTCGTGCTTTCATCAGTTTGATATTAATGCCATGCACGCGGTCTGCTAACTTAGGGATATCACGGCTAGTAAAGCAGCTTTCATCGACAAAAATTGGCAAAGGCGATCGCTCGTACAACACCGGCAACTTTTCCTCTTCTCCTACTGCAATCGGTTGTTCCACGTACTTGACTCCCTGACTGGCAAGCCAGTTACACATCTTCACCGCCTCATCCAGACTCCAACCCCCATTCGCATCAACGCTCAGCTGCGCTTCGGGGGCTTCTTCCCGAATTGCCAGCAGCATCTCCTGATCAGCCGCAATCCCTTCAGGAGAGCCTAGTTTTATTTTCAAAACACCTCCACCCGTGAACGGGAGCCAGTCACGTACTCGCTCTCTCGCACCCTCCGGTGAATTAATTCCAATCGTGACAGAAGTTGGCACAATCCGGTCGCGGTTCAATCCCCACAGACGCCACACCGGCATTTCCACCCGCTTCCCCAGCCAGTCGTATAACGCCATATCAATTGACGCCCAAGCAGCCGACGGTACCTCTTCCTTTGCTAATACTTCCTCAATCTTCTGCCCCTCCCAAGGACTAAATACCTCCAGCATGGGAGCAACTCGCTGTATCGCCTCAAAGAGAACTTCAGTGCTTTGCCGATCTTCCCTAACGACTGAAAAGGGGGAAGCTTCCCCCCAACCCTCGATTCCCTCCTGCTCTACCCGCACCCAAACATTTGTTGTTTGGGATGTTGTGCCACGACTGATAGTTAAGGGAAAGCGCTTATGGACAGTGAAGGTTTCAACGCCAATGTGCATAATTTTTGTATGTTTTGATGAAATGGCTTTACTATAAGCAATCTTTTGCTACATTGACTTACATTAATGGAGAATCTACAAATGAGTCCTATCCAGAGATGGAAAACCATCAACTCACAGCTTGTATTCGACCACCAATGGTGTCAAGTCAGGCAAGATGAAGTTGAATTACCGAGTGGTAAAGTTATAGATGACTATTTTGTAAATATTAGACCTGATATCGCTCTTGTCTTGGCAGTTACGTCATGCAAAAAGATTGTCTTTGTTCGTCAATACCGGCATGGTGTTAGTGAGATTTTATTAGAACTTCCGGGTGGTTCCTTTAACCCAGAAATAGAAAATAGTATAACAGCGGCGCGTCGAGAATTAGAAGAAGAGACGGGCTATGTTTCTGAGCAGATGATTCATCTAGCAACGTTATACGATAACCCTGTAAAAGATACAAATAAAATTAATTTAATTATGGCAAAAAATGCCCATCCCTCAGGGATACAACAACTCGATGTTACAGAAGACATTGAAATCGTACTAATACCTGTAGAAGACATTTTGGCAAGAATCTCAACTGGAGAAATTTGCGTCTGTGGAACGATTACTGCTTTGTTCTTAGGCTTAAACCTTCTGTCCCAGCATCCAACGCCCCAGCTTTGAGATGAGGAATAATTAACCCTTAGCCTAGATTTACCTTTGCAATAGAGCTATGCTAAGAGCTGCGCTATCGCGATCAATTGCATCAGCTGAGCTTGTGACGTACCGAAATCCTGTTCCTACCGTCGATATCATCATTGAATTAGTAGACCGGCCCCACCGACCAATTATTTTGATTGAACGCCAAAATCCACCCCTCGGCTGGGCGATTCCTGGGGGCTTTGTTGATTATGGCGAGTCAGTAGAAACTGCTGCTGTGCGAGAGGCTCAGGAAGAAATTAGTTTGCAAGTTGAGCTGATAGAGCAGTTCCAGGTATATTCAGACCCCAACCGTGACCCGCGCCAGCACACCCTCAGCATTGTCTTTCTGGCAACAGCAACGGGCGAACCTCAAGCCGCTGATGACGCTAAAAACTTAGGGATTTTTCAGGCTTGGGATGTCCCGGCTGAACTCTGCTTCGATCACGGCAAGATATTGCGAGACTACTGGTATTATCGACATTATGGAAGGCGTCCACGTTTGTCTTAGTTACTTAGGCGAACAGATGACTCCAATACCTTCAGCCAGCTGGGGATTAAAACGAAGGAAAAAGTTAGTCGTTGATGCTACCATACCTGTACCTCCATTCACGAAACTAAAGTAAGTATCTCCAGCAAATCCATGTCGTTCAAGCAACGCTTTGAGTGTATGAGGGGAATGGTGCAAGGTGTGGTCTGGATGAATTAACTCATGCTTAAGCAAGGCGCGGGAAAATCCTTTGAATGAATAGGCATTAGGAACGGTTATGAGCAACTTGGTAAAGGGTTTTACGACAGCACGAATACTATCAATGGCATTACCCGGATTACTCAAGTGTTCTAAAATTTCTCCCGCTACAATGATATCAAAATCCTCTTTTGGATAATCTTCAGTATTTTCTATATTTCCATACTTAATATTATTAATTTGACAATTTTCCGACAACCATTTAATCATTTCTGTGCTGATATCCATACCAACTATGTATTCAGCCACTTCGCTTAGATGATTGTGCAATAGCCTTCCTCGTGAAACGGCTTCCCTTGTTTCAGGGTGACCCGTTGCTCCCAAGTGCAGAACCCTTTTTCCTTTGCAAAGGTGACGCAGATAGGTTACTCTGTCAACTAGTTTTATACTTTCTAGGCTATTTTTAATCATTTGGATTAATAGGGCTTCAGGCGTGAGTAGAGAATCAAGGCTCCTATAAAAACACTGTAGAAGAATATATCCGAAGTAAATCTGACTGTCCCATGAGTAATGGATAGCATAGCTGGACTAGCTAGGCTGACATAAAAGAGTTGGCTAACCCTACTATCTCTATAAATAGCAGACATCCATAAATTTTTGAAAAAGTAGGCCAATAGACCAAAAAAGATCGAGCCAAGATAATCAAACTGAACAAAGGCATCTCCCATTCCAGTTGTAGTGGTTCCCGTTGGAAGCTTATAGCTATATACAGTTTTCAAGTCAACTTTAGGGAGCTTAAGATACAGGTACTCTTTTAATTTAGAACCAACTAGTTGAGCTGGGACAAAACGGAATACAAAAGAGTTCCAATAATCTGTTCCATACCCATAATTACCAGTTTTAACGGCAGCATCCATCAACAGAGCTGCATTTCGGAGTTCTAATATTTTACCTTGTTCCACTAAAGTCTTAAGATTTTCTTCAGGACGTAATTCTAGAAGCTGATTCCACTGACCCGTCGCCGCGATCGACCGATAACTACCTGTTAGAGGAATTATTACTAAAGCACTCATGAGTAGCACTAAAGCCACCCATCGGGGAGGAAGGTAGCGACGGGAGTAGTAAAGGCAAAGACCGATTGTAAGGATGAACGTTGCAGCGGGTTCGCGGCGTCCAAACAAAATGATGGTTTGAAGGGGTATCCAAGCGGCCAAGATTGTTAAAATGATCTTATTAAGTGTTGGACGTTCTATCGTGGACAAGAAAATAACTGTCAACCCAGGATAGATTAGTTCAGCAAAGAAGGCATAAATAGTGACAATTCCTGTCCATCGAGTATTTTGTGTAACGGCTTCGGGTAGTTGAGATATTAAGAATGAAAAGAAATATCCAATGATAACAAAAACAATACCACCGTATAAAAGCCGAGTTGGATGAAGTAAAACATCGAGTTTTTTGATAAAGCTTATATTGGGAGGGAATTGATACCCCAGCCAGCACATAGCCGCGCACAGACATGACATGATTAAAACTCTCGCCAGGGCTTCTGAGGTAACTGGACCAGGGTTGTTTATCAGTGCGAGCGCCTGGGGTAAGACAAAGGAGATAAAAATAGCACCCATGAAGAAGGGATATTGGTAGATGCGCTCGGGTCGAATCATTCCCCACCCGAACAAGCCAGTGCAAATGGCTATAAATATCCACAAATAAGTGTCAACCATAGACAAGTGTTGAATCTCATTTCAAAAAGCCATACTAACTCTTTTAGAAAGGTTGAGCTGAGAATTCAGAGATATTGCCTACTGATACAGAAACGCTGCCTGTTTCTCAGGACGACCCTACTTAGAGATTGCAGTAATTCATAATAACTTTTATCCAAGGACTCAAGTGAGTTATCGGCTGGATAACTCAAGATTTTGCAATTACACCAAGGAACGGTATAAGTTAGCCACAATCGCCGCCGATGCGTCCCAGTTATAGCGAGTTTCCAGAAGAGTGCGGGCGGCAATCAGGCGCTCTGCCCAAGGAGGGTCTTGGCGATAGGCAGATTTAACGGCAGCAGCCATCTGATGAATATCCCGGTTTTCGATGACTACTCCAGTAGTTATGCTTAAGATTTCACCAGAACCGCCAGGGCAACGAAAACCAACCACAGGCACATTGCAGGCCATTGCTTCGAGAATTGTCAGACCAAAGGGTTCCTGACGAGAGGTGAAACAGAAGATGTCCATTGCTTGATAGGCAATTAGCGGATCGCTCAATAGATCCGTAAAGCAAGTGCGATCGCTAATCTCCAATTTCTGTGCTTGGCGTTTCAGATTCTCTAAATCAGGACCAGCACCAGCGACCAACCCCCAAAATTCTGAAGGAAGGGCTGCAATGACGCGCAGAAAATCATCTGCCCCCTTCATGACGTTGTGTAAGCGTCCCACAAATCCCACAACGGGAGCATCCTTGGGTAAACCAAGGGTCTCACGAGCAAGAAACTTTTTCTCTAATGAAGGTGCAGTGTAATGGTTCAGGTCAACACCATTGGGAACAGCATAGAGAATCTCTTTGGCAAATCCTACATTCCTGTGTTGACTAGCCTGAGCTTCCTGGGTGATGCAAGCAACTGCATCGGTAGAATATCGTTGGCAAGTATAGATCAAACGGATTTTAAGGGGTTGTGGTTTAGCAGTGCCACCGCCATGAGCGTGAATAATTTTTTTGTAGCCAGGATGGTGCAGGGTTAGCAGTTGAGGCCAGAGGAGGTCATCGTGATGGTGAATAATGTTGGGCTGTTGCTGGCTTATATACTTGAGCAGACGGGAAAACCGCAAGACATCCCGTGAGTTTTTTAATCGTAGATAATCACAGCGATCGCGTAATTGATTGCCGAAAGAACCGCGATCACCATATAGAAACAATAATCGAGCATCAATGTTGTACTGAGACAAGCGCTTAACCAGCTCAACTGCTACTCGCACAGCTCCACCAGTAGATGGATCGTCGCGCTGGTAAATATGAATAACTTTCACTAAGGGTACTAGGCTGACAATGTTACAAGAATGATAAGGCTAACGACTTGACGTGGATAAATTTTCCACTCTGCAAAAACGAGATGCCGCATAAATCCTTTGCAAGCATAGTAAGGCAAGATTGTCAACTAAAAATTTTGTGGACGAGCTGAAGGTAGGTATCTCCCCAATCTTCGAGCGATCGCAACTGCCCAGCCGCATCCATCAGGCTTTTCAGCTTTGTGCGATCCCTGCATAGGCTGTTAATGCAAGTACCTAAACTTTCAGCATCCCGCCATTTATAGACGGTCAATCCTAAGCTTTCCGGAGAGCCGGCAGTGTATCCAGGCAGACCCCCCAGATCGGGTTCAATTACAGCCGTACCGTGAGCTAATGCCTCAAGGGCAGTCAGCGCGACAACTCCCTGCCACTGAGCAGGCAGAATCAGGACATGGAAGCGGGCGTGAAATTCAGCCACT
>DATNQP010000219.1:0-4438 GCA_036703965.1 Leptolyngbyaceae cyanobacterium | reverse complement strand
GCTTTTGCGATCGCAATATTCACCTCTACTGGCTGACTTAGATCCAACGCCAGCGTCACTACTTCCCCGCCAAGCGCTTTGATTTGGGTAGCAACTTCCGCTAATCGCTCTTCGTCGCGTGCAACCAATAACAGGCGTTTTACTCCTTGTTGCGCTAATTCAATGGCGATCGCTCGCCCAATCCCACGGGAAGCCCCAGTAATCAGGGCTGTTTTTCCTTGAATGTTCATAGATTAAAACCTCGCTAAGTTGAGGTCTCACTGCGCCGTCAGGCAATGTTGAGTTGAAGATGGGAACACATGAAGCAGCCTACTCGCACGCAGTGAAACCAGCAGTGATTCGTGGTTGGACTATGAGTCTCACTCAACGTTTGGGAGCAAGACATTTCTCAGGAATCTTGTAGGGAACATCATTTTTGTAGGTAAGCCTGAGAAATGTCTTTGAGTGAGACTTCAGTAAGATTTGAGTTTGACTGGTAATACGCAATAGGTAAGTGAGTAAGTAACCCGATGAATTAGTCCTAAGCGTAGTCAAATGCTCAACAAAGATATTTCAAGAGCCATCTTGCAGGAAGGTTGGTGTAGGGCAGTCGGCGAAATATCTTCTAGGCAATTCTGGAATCAGTGAATTGCGCAAGAGCCGAGGTTGATGTCGAGCATAAGATTGCACGTCTCCTAGATACGAGCTTTGACCAGAAACAACTCTATAAGCACACGTTAGCAACTCGATCAAGCACTTGCAATATTTTTTTATAAATTTCTTGTAACATTTCTTTACAAAGCAGAGCTACTCTTTCAGAAAGCCACTCCTTGTTGTTTTATACTCTCTTCAGAGAATTTTGGAAAACATTGATCTTTTAGGGGGTGAAGCCTTTGCGCCCCACCCTAAGTTGAATGGCACTGAAAGTAATAGAAGAGGGTTTTGTCCCTTGGATTTAAAAAGATTCTGGTTGTGAGCTGTAAGAGGGGGGTTTTGAGTCAGGAGAAAATAATCCTAGCAAGGGACCAAGGATGGCTCCAAAGATAAAGCCGCCAGCGTGTGCCCAGTATGCAACACCACCACTTTCCATCCCTACATTAGCGGGTGCCTCTAGCATGGCAATGCCATTGAAGGCTTGCTGCAAAAACCAAAAACCTAGGAAAAAAACTGCCGGGACTCTAACGGTGGTGAAGAAGAAACCAAGCGGAAGAAAAGTTACAACCCTGACATTGGGGAACTTAAGAATATAAGCACCCATGACTCCTGCGATCGCGCCACTAGCACCCAGGGAAGGAATCCCAGACATAGCGGAGAAAAACCACTGAGCTAGAGCAGCTAATATGCCGCAACTGATGTAAAAAATTAGGTACTTAACGCTGCCCAATTCCTCTTCAATGTTGTTGCCAAAAATCCACAGAAACAACATATTGAAACCAACGTGGGTAAACCCAGCGTGAAGAAACTGTGAGGTCACCAGCGTCAGCACTTCAGGCACCGGCTGGTTTACAGGAATGGCATTAAAACTGGCTGTTAGTTCCCTAGGGACGACGGCAAAGAGGTGAAAAAAAACATCTAGCTGTGGTGGAGCCAAGGTTAGCTCGTAGATAAAAACTAAGATGTTTGCAGCAATCAGCGCATAGGTGACATAGGGCGTAATTTTAATGGGATTTTCATCACGTAGGGGAACCACAAGCGTTTTTCCTATTTATCAAAAACTGAGAGAAAAATAACTTAATTTATCTCCCTGTGTCTGCTAACCCTGGATAGATTTCTGATGTTGCTGAATCAGAAAATAATTCACAGCAAGCCGAGAAACTGCTCTGGAGTTGAGGAGTCTTCTGTTTTCCCCCACTTCTCTGGCTCGATAAAAATGCTAAAAAGAACCGGGTCTAGAGTCGGAAGAAAACAATCCCAGTAAAGGACCAAGGATCGCTCCAAACACAAATCCCCCAATGTGTGCCCAATAAGCGACGCCACCATTCTCCATCCCGATGCTACTGGGTACATTCAGGCTGGCAATGCCATACAACGCTTGTTGCACAAACCAGATACCGAGGAAGAAGATTGCTGGAATATTGGGAAAGGTGATGAAGGGACCAAGGAACACTAAGGTTCGGACGCTAGCATTAGGGAACCTGAGGATATAGGCACCCAACACTCCCGCGATCGCGCCACTAGCACCCAAGCAAGGAATACCCGATTGCGTTGAGAAAATCCACTGAGCCAGGGCTGCTAATGTGCCACAAGTAATGTAAAAAATTAAATACTTGACGTGCCCCAGTTGGTCTTCAATATTGTTGCCAAAAATCCACAAAAACAGCATATTCCCCAAAATATGCGCAAAACCACCATGTAAAAACTGCGATGTCACTAAGGTTAGTGGCTCTGGCACTGGCTGATTGACGGCAATGCCATTAAAGCTTGCAGTTAATTCCCTGGGAATGACGGCATATAAGTGAAAGAACTGATCTAACTGGGGTGGAGCCAAACTCAGTTCCTGAATAAATACCAAGATATTTACAGCAATCAGTGCATAGGTGACAAAGGGCGTAATCCGGGTCGGATTGTTATCGTCAATAGGAAACACAGATGTTCTATCTATCCAAAAACTGGGAAAACAATAGCTTAACTTGTTCCATTTGTCTGCTAGCTGTGGATGCATTGAGCTAGCAGTCATCAGCTGCTAGAGATTTACAAATCTTCTTTATTAAATAAAAACCCCTCTTTGTCTGAAGAGGGGTTTATTCTTGGCAAAAGTAAAGATGGAATTGAAAAAACTTACCAACCCTGCTCAGAGTGTTACTAGAACATAGGCGGCGATATCATTAATTTGATTATCACTCCGAGTCGCCTAAACCCTGGCAATGCCAACAAACTCACTCTCGGTACTAGCCTTTGACAATGACTTTGCCTGCCATGCCAGCACCACGGTGAGGCTGGCAGTAGAACGGGTATTCGCCCTCTGCGATATCTGCTGGGAAAGTCGCCTCGAAAGACTCACCGGGAGAAAACGTTAACTTCTCGTGAGACAGCTTCTTCGCGACTGCCTTATCTCCACCTGGGACTTTAGCATCATCAAAGACGGCGTTGTGAGGAGGAACTTTATTCATCACCCACTTGACCGTGTCACCTGGCTTTATGGTGACACTTGACGGTTCAAACTGAAGCAATCCCTTGTCTGTACCCATCTTCACCGTGTAGGTTTCTGCGGCGGCTGGGGAAGCTGACAACGCGAAGCTAGCGACTACCAGCAAGATTGCAGACAGTAGCCAACCTAGCCTGCGTGGAATTGCGGCTTTA
Source organism: Leptolyngbyaceae cyanobacterium (assembly GCA_036703965.1). Taxonomy (GTDB): domain Bacteria; phylum Cyanobacteriota; class Cyanobacteriia; order Cyanobacteriales; family Coleofasciculaceae; genus DATNQP01. Next base: position 1,159 of record DATNQP010000219.1, on the reverse strand, counting down.
AATTTCATCATTTTCTCCGAAAATTCGCAATTGAATTCTTTACTTAGTATTTTAGAGCAACTGTTTACCTTTCTCCCTTTTGACAACCCTACCCTAAGGCTGAAAAAATCTGTTGCCAGATGCCTGTTTGCCCAAGAGCCATGATGTCTACCAATTTTCTCCCCTCCGAAATTACTCAGTTAACCGAGTCCACCTCCATTGCTCTTGCCCAGAGTATTGAGCAAATCCCGATTATGACTCCCCTGAGTGAGCAGCCAGTTGCAACAACGTATGTGCGTCAAGGCAGTGGTGGAACGCCTATCTTGTTACTTCATGGCTTTGATAGCTCTGTGCTAGAGTTTCGTCGCCTACTGCCACTGCTTGCCGCCCAGAATGAGACATGGGCAGTGGATTTGTTGGGTTTTGGCTTTACACAACGGTTAGCAGGAATTGCCTTTAGCCCTGCCGCGATTAAAACTCATCTCTACTATTTCTGGAAAACACTGATTAATGAGCCAGTGATTTTGGTCGGTGCCTCCATGGGAGGGGCAGCAGCAATTGACTTTACACTGGCTTACCCAGATGCTGTGAAGAAGCTGGTACTACTTGACAGCGCTGGTTACAGTGCAGGACCAACGATTGGTAGATTTTTATTTCCGCCCCTTGACTACTTAGCGGTTGAGTTTTTACGCCGTCCTGGGGTACGTGAACGAATCAGTAAAACTGCTTACTACGACAAAAACCTTGCTACCCTTGATGCTCAGTTGTGTGCAGCATTGCATCTAAAACTGTCGGGTTGGCATCAAGCCTTGAAAGCGTTTACAAAAAGTGGGGGTTACGGCTCTTTTACGGAGAAGCTTTCACAAATTAGCCTACCGACGCTGATTTTGTGGGGAGAGTGCGATCGCATTTTAGGGACGGGTGATGCGTACAAGTTTAAGGAAGCGATCGCTCATTCTCAACTCATTTGGATCAAAAACTGCGGTCATGTCCCTCACCTTGAACAGCCCCAGATCACAGCGGGGCATATTCTAACGGAATAACTGAGGATAAATCTGCCGCCAAGCCAGAACCGAAAAAACACTAATCCAGACTAGCAGCCAAATTAACTCTAAAAACCAGAACTTTGGTAATCCTAAAGGCCAGCGCAACAGATCAACTAGCGATGAGAGAGGTAAAA
>DATNQP010000218.1:0-2441 GCA_036703965.1 Leptolyngbyaceae cyanobacterium | reverse complement strand
GTATGGGCGGCTACTTCATCAGCTATCGCCAACTCGAACAGTGGATAGCCGCTTGCTGTACCTTAATTCGTTTCTGCCGCAATTTGAAAGCACTTCATGCAGTTTGGTCAGCCATTAACCAGGAAGCTAAACGATATACAGCAGACTCACTGACACGACTTTCGCAACTGTACGAACAACGACAAGCGCTTTTTAAAGCTGTGCTGCTGCAAAAGTGTATGCTGGCTTAACCCTGATTCATTACACTCAGGGGTAAGCCGAACAACAGCAAGAAGCATGGAAAACTTTCGCGTGGACGCCCAACCCGATACTCAACCGGCGTCAGCGGCGTCTTCTCAGTGGACGCCCTTGGATCGTGCCATGATGCAGCGGTGCATCGAACTTGCTCGCCGCGCCCTCGGACGAACGACTCCCAATCCTCTGGTAGGCTCTGTAATTGTTCGGGATGGGGAAATTGCCGGGGAAGGGTTTCATCCGGGTGCGGGTCAACCCCATGCGGAAGTATTTGCCCTGCGCGATGCTGGTGAAAAGGCAAAGGGAGCAACTATTTATGTCAATCTGGAGCCTTGTAATCACTACGGACGGACGCCGCCCTGTTCAGAAGCTTTAGTTGCAGCGGGAGTGGGGAAGGTAGTGGTCGGCATGGTTGACCCCGATCCCCGCGTGTCAGGTGGCGGAATTGAGCGGTTACGAACGGCAGGAATTGAAGTTGTGGTAGGGGTAGAAGAAGCCGCTTGCCGTCAGCTCAATGAAGCCTTTATTCATCGCATTCTTTATCAGCGTCCTTTAGGAATATTGAAGTACGCCATGACCTTGGACGGCAAAATTGCCAGTATCAGCGGTCACAGCACCTGGGTCACTGGCAAAGAGGCACGGACTCATGTGCATCAACTCCGGGCAGCTTGCGACGCCGTAATTGTTGGTGGTAATACGGTGCGCTTAGATGACCCTTACCTAACTAGCCATCATCCAGACGCCCACAATCCGCTGCGGGTGGTGATGACTCGCACCCTCGACTTGCCAATAGACGCCCATCTGTGGCAAACCGTTGATGCCCCTACTCTGGTTTTAACCGAAGTAGGAGCCAATCCGGATTTACAACAGCAGCTGGTGAAAAGGGGAGTAGAGGTGGTGGAGTTGACACCCCTGACACCGCGACAGGTGATGGCGTATTTGTACGACCGGCAGCTTTCAAGCGTGTTATGGGAATGTGGCGGTACTTTAGCTGCAAGCGCGATCGCTGATGGCGCAGTGCAAAAAGTTCTGGCATTTATTGCTCCGAAGATTGTCGGTGGCAAGGTGGCTCCATCACCTGTAGGGGATTTGGGGTTGGCAACCATGACCGATGCCCTGACTTTAGAAAACGTGAGTTGGCGTCAGCTGGGGTCAGACTATGTTGTGGAAGGCTATTTGCCCTTGAAGGTTGAAGGTTGAAGGTTAATTAGGTTGAAAGTTCAGATTAGTCTTCTAACCTTCAACTCAGACTAACGGCAACCTGCAACCCAAACAGCGGTACAAATAAATGCTCGAAATGACGATTTGGAGCCTGTTAGTCGGCAATCTGGGTTGGCAGGCGTTGGTGGTGAGTGGATGGCTTCGCTGGCGGCAAATTACTAGCAGTCGGCAACATCAGGAGGAGGAAGAAACTTTGACCTGTTTTGAATCAAAAGAAGACTTGGCATCGGCACATCTGGTGCAACGCAATGGGAAAATTGACCCAATTGCTCGTCCCCAGGAACTATCTACAGACCCGCAGATGGTTGGCTGGGAATTCAAGATAGTGCGAGCCAGTCGCGACTTGTTTCGTAACCCGGCTGTTTTTCAACAGTTGTGTGAAGAGGAGGCAATATCTGGGTGGATTTTGTTGGAAAAACTCGATGACCGACGAGTACGATTCAAGCGACTGATTGCCTTACGTAATATCCTGAATACGGAACAACTTTCTTTCGATCCCTACCGCTGCCATTATGGTTCGTCATTGACACCGCTCTCTTGTCTGGGTGCGATCGCACTGATGCTGGCGATCACTGTACCTTCCTATTTTGGCTATACCGTAGTATCAGGGATGTTGGCTCACTCCCAGAATAATTCACCGCCGTCTCCTTATGAGCAAATACCGCCACAAGATTTCCCACCAGCTAAATAAATGTCACAGCTAAGAGCTAAGAAGGATAAACCGATATTTAGCGTTTAAAGTTTTTATTAGAGCTTTTGTAGGGGCACGATATATCGTGCCCCTACCATATGGTGTATGCAAATGAAAACTCGTATAAGAGTGCGATCGCGTATTGCTCCTGCTATTTGACACTCTGCGCCCTATAAGGGCGAAGATTCTTCGCTCAACGACTCAACTTGCCTAAGCAGGATTGCTCCAACCCGAGTAGAGGTCGAATCTCCCGAAGCGTTCGGGTCTATGCTTCGACTTCGCTCAGCGTTCGACT
>DATNQP010000217.1:0-9159 GCA_036703965.1 Leptolyngbyaceae cyanobacterium | reverse complement strand
CTAAGCCCACCACTTTAGGGTAGCCAACCTGGGTGGAAGCCCGGTAGGAGTTGCTCAGGTTGTATCTGAGCTGGGGGGGTGGATGCTGTGGCATTCACTAAAGGCAACAGCCACAAAACCCCCGTGGCGATCGCTTGTCCTTCATTTGTCCTCAAACTATCGGTAGCCGCAGGCGGTCTGGTGGCTAGCTGATCGAATAGTAACGCTAAGCCATCTGGGGACAAACTCATTTGAATATCCCGTTGATTGGGTAAGACCACTAACGGCTTTACAGGTGACTGTTTGCTGTCACTGGCAGCTTTGAGGTCAATGGCGGCGAGGAATGGTTCTTCCTGGTATTCTTCTCCCTCAATCAGTTGGGTTAGTAAGCAGTAGAGAGTCTCATTTTTCGGCGCAAACTCGCAGCTGAGAACCGAACCGGCTGTACGCAGGAGTTCTTTCTCAACGCCCTGATTATTAACCAAAAAGAGCGATCGCGTATAGTCAGTATTAAATTTCACCATTGCCGCTGCCGAACCATCTCTGGCAAAGCTCAGAACCATGCCAAATTTAGGGAGAAAGTCCAATGGCTTGGCAGCTGGTTTCAAAGGCAGGATTGCTACGCCTTGCCCCTGAGCGATCGCGAGAGAGGCACTGTCGGGAGCAATTAAAAAATCACCTCCGGGCTGGTTACCCAAGGGTCGTGGCTTAGCGTCAGACTGCACTATCCATACCCCAAACTCAGCTGGATTGCGCCGGTTCACGCGCTGGACAACAATTGTCTTTCCATCGGCAGATAAATCAAATTTCAGGTTTTGGTATTCCTTGCTGTCCAAAACTAAGTTAATTTTGCCAAAGGTTTCTGGGGACGCCTTTGGTTGATCTGGAGACTGAAAAGAGAGTCCCGTTGTTACAGTGTAGAGCTGTGCTGTGACCAAGCCCTGCTCCTGACTCTTGCGATCGCTAGCAGAAAACAAAATCCGGTCACCTTCTGGGTAGGGCTTAAAGTCCATGACCACTAAATCCACGGGTGTCAGGATGGTTTTTTTCTGAGTCGTGAGGTTGTAGACAATTAACCGTCCTTGTTCTTGTCCATTAACTCCTACGTAGGCAAAGGCGCGATCGCGCGTGCGGAAGGAACGGCTAAAAGGCTCAACCAACGTCCCCTTGCCCTCAATGCCTGGAAGTTTGTCTTTTGCCTCCTTCAGCTGCACTTGATATTGGGTGCCATAAGGTGCAGGGAAGTTAGGGGTATAGGCCATCCGACGACCTGCCCAGCTAATTTTTCCGGGGAGGGGTGGAATAATTTGTAGATTGGCTTCCACACTGGCGTGATCCATAGGGCGACTAAAGGTCAGGATAAAGGCAGTATCCTCTGCACCGACTTGTTTGTCCTGCCAACTAAAATCACGCACGCGGGGTGCAGTATGATCCCCACTCAACAGCAGTATGCCAATTAACAGACCCAGTACTAGCATTACTCCCAAAGCCAGACGGTCGATGGGTTGGAGGAATTTTTTAGAAGTAACGGTTTTGCCTGACATGCTTGACGATCAGATTCTAGGCACAAAAGCCGAACAAGTGGTGTTGCTCATGGTAGTATATCGCCGAGGCTTGATGTTCGCTGGTTTGAACCTTAAGTTAAGAACGATCCCTAAGACTGAGCGGTCAAACTCAAGAAGACATCAACTTGCCTCGGAAAGTTCAACTAATTTGTATAAGAGTAAAAATTCTCATCTTCTTCCTGAGCGAGCGTTTTTTATTTGGAAGCCCCTAAACGCCATCAGTATATTTACTTAGATGCGTAAGAGCTTATTGCCGGAGCCGAACTGAAGTCTCACTGTCCTGGCAAAAGCTGCCTCAACCCAGACATCGAAGTCAACGCTCGGCTCCTCGTCCAAATCGCCAAGGCTTGATGTTGATCTAAAAAACTAGATTTGTTTAATTTTATTTTTGTGGATTGTCAATAGATTTCATTGAATCTTTACAAATAGACATTTTTCTTAAAAAAAGATATACATTATCTTAATGAGGTGCCGTGATTAGGCTCACAGCTTAAAAGCTAAAGAGTCAGGGATAATCTATTGACTACCGCTGGGCAGAAATAAAATATCTCTCAAGATTCAGTTAATCCGAGAGGTACGGAGTAGTAAGCCAATCTGCTTCAGGGAACTGGGAAAAATCCTGTATCTCTAGGTGCTGATAATTTTTTATAGGTTACACCTAGGACTTATATCCTGCGGTGTATTTAACTAATCTTTATATTAATTAAATTTAACAGGAGGAGAGTATAAAAATCTAGCTCAATTCATTCCTTTTAGCTTATTTACTGCTATGAATTCAATGGCAAGCAAGCTCGCCAGTTATAGTGCATTACACGCCCATCAAGAGGAAAAATTAGATATAGGCGCACTCTGGCTTTATGACCGTGCTCTAGCCGCTACCAGCTGCGGCATTGCCATCAGCGATGCTCGCCAACCCCATAATCCTATTATCTATTGCAATCCAGCTTTTGAGAAAATCACAGGCTATTCCCAGGAGGAAGTAATTGGGCGTAACTGTCGGTTTTTACAAGGAATCGATACTGATCCACAAGCTGTTGAAACACTTCGCCAAGCAGTACGGACAGGGCAAGAGTGCCAAGTGGTATTAAAAAATTACCGAAAAGATGGCACGCTTTTCTGGAATGATCTAACGATTTCGCCGGTACGAGATGCCAGTGGGGTAGTTACACACTTTATCGGTGTCCAGACCGATATTACGGGTCGTAAGGAGGCAGAAGAGATACGCCAGTTGATGCAGTTCTCGATTGATCGTGCTGCTGATGCGGCTTTCTACATTGGCTCGGATGGGAGGTTTTTCTACGTTAATGAGGCAGCTTGTCAGTCGCTAGCCTATTCTCGTGAAGAACTACTCACAATGAGCCTCCACGACATTGACCCAGGATTTCCAGCCCCAGTTTGGTCGTTACAGTGGCAAGAAGTTAAGCAACGTGGCTCTTTTACCATTGAAACTCAGCACCAAACAAAAAAAGGTCGGGTATTTCCAGTAGAAGTCACGTTGAACTATTTGAAATTCAACGATCAGGAGTACAGTTGTGCCTTTGCTCGTGACATTAGCGATCGCCAACAATCAGAGGCGGCACTGCGAAAGAGCGAAGAGCAATATCGCACTCTGGCAAAAAACTTTCCCAATGGTGCAGTGTTACTGTTTGACCGAGAGTTGCGCTACCTAATAGCCGAAGGAGTCGAGTTAGCGACGGCAGGACTTTCTAAAGAGTCCGTGGAAGGGAAGAGACTTTGGGATACCTTTGCGCCGGAAATCTGTGAAGTCTTTGAGCCACCTTATCGAGCGGCGTTGGCGGGTGAAACAACGATTTTTGAGTTTTGCTTCAATAATCAAGTTTACCTCGTCTATGTTTTGCCAGCGACCAACGAAGATGGCGAAATTTCTGCGGGTATGGTGATGACTCACAATATCACCGAGCGTAAGCAAGCAGAAAAGAGGCTACAACGTAGTAACGCCTTGTTGAAGGCACAACAAGAAGCCGCCCTCGACGGGATTCTAGTGGTTGATGAAAAAGGAGCGATCGCCAGCTACAATCGCCGGTTGTGCGAATTGTGGCAAATTCCTGAGCAGGTGATGGTCACAAACGATGAGGAGGAGCTGTTATTGAACTGGGTACTTCCCTTGATTGCCCAGCCGCAACAATTTTTCAGCCAGGTGGAGTATCTGCATAAGCATCCTACCCTGATCAGCCGTAATGAAATTCACCTGACTAACGAACAGATTCTTGATTTTTACTCAGCTCCTGTGTTATCTCCCGATGAGCACTGCTACGGTCGAATCTGGTCTTTCCGCGACATCACACAGCGAAAGCAAACCGAAGCCAGACTACGCCAGCAAGCAGAGAGAGAGCAACTGCTTGCAGGGATGAATCAGCGCATCCGTCAGTCTTTGAACCTTGAGGAAGTTCTCAACACAGCTGTAGCGGAAGTACGACAATTTCTTGCCTGCGATCGCGTGACTATCTACCGTTTTAAGCCAGATTGGAGTGGAGATATAGTCGTCGAGTCAGTTTCTCAGGGATGGTCGTCACTTCTGGGAATCAATATTGAGGATAACTGTTTTAAGGAAAGCAAGATTTCTTTCTACCAACAAGGTCAAGTTCGAGTCGTTGAGGATATTTACAACGCTGATCTGCCCCAGTGTCATATTGAATTACTAGAGCGGTTTCAGGTACGTGCTAACTTGGTGGTTCCCCTCCTACAAGGAGACAAGCTCTGGGGGCTGCTGATTGCCCATCAATGTTCTGGGACACGGCAATGGCAGGAATCCTCAGTGGAATTGCTTAGACAGCTAGGCGTGCAGTTGAGCGTAGCGATCCAGCAAGCAGCACTATTCGAGCAACTAGCTGAAGAACTAAAAGAGCGAAAAGCGGCTGAAGCCGCCTTGCGACAGTCGGAAGCAACCCTCAGAGAGCAAACAATCCAGCTAGAAAAAGCCCTCCTTGAACTCAAACAGGCTCAAATTCAGCTAATTCAGACCGAAAAAATGTCGAGCTTAGGGCAGCTGGTTGCGGGTGTTGCTCATGAAATTAATAACCCGATTACCTTCATCTACGGCAATATTATCCATGCTGATAAATATGCTCACGATCTCCTGGAATTGGTGCGGCTTTATGCCAAATACTATCCCCAACCTGTACCGGAAATTGAAGACCTAGCTGAGGTCATTGAATTCGACTTTCTAGTAGAAGATTTACCAAAACTGCTCAGTTCAATGCATATGGGGGTCAACCGCATTCGCCAAATTGTTCTTGGCCTCAAAAATTTCTCGCGCCTGGATGAAGCAGAGCGCAAACCGGTGGATATTCATGAGGGCATTGAGAACACCCTCTTGATTTTGCAGCACCGCTTAAAGCCTGAAGCTGCTAATATCCAATTAATTAAAGAGTATGGAGATTTACCGTTAGTTGAGTGTTACGCAGGTCAGCTCAATCAAGTCTTTATGAATCTCCTTAATAATGCGATTGATGCCTTGGAAAAAGACACTCAGGAGCAAACCGGTAGGAGTGACACAAGACGGAGATCTGAACCAATCAAGCGCAAACCCAGAATTATTAGGATTTCTACTCAGGTTGGAGACCGTTGTGAGGTAGGAGCGTTCAATTCAGCTTGGGATAAAAGCTTTAATAGCGTCGTAATCCGAATCGCGGATAATGGTCCTGGCATTCCTAAAGAATTCAATAAACGAATTTTTGACCCCTTCTTCACAACCAAACCTGTAGGAGAAGGTACAGGTCTGGGCTTGTCAATCAGTTATCAAATTGTTGTGGAAAAACATGGGGGGCAACTGCAATGCCTGTCAGAGCCAGGACAAGGGACAGAGTTTATTGTGGAGATTCCGTTGCAACCGCTCGATCTCAAACCCGTACAAACTCCAATACCTCCTCATTAGGTGGGATAAATAATTGCATAAGTGCAATGGGTATAGAGATATCTTTTGGTAACTGATGTTCTCCAGACTGCTAAGGCTAAGGTTTCAGAGCCATAGGTGCAATATCTGAGAAGAACCGACCTAAAAACAATTGCTTTGAAAACTATGCTGCTAAAAACATCTATTCAAGCCTTGGTAAAGCCATTCTCCCAAGCTAAAAGAATCGCAACTATGCTACGAGAAAGTAATGGATACGCGAACTTGAATGGCTCCTGTGATGGGTTCGTACCGCCACAGAATTCTAGAAGTGAGTTCGCACAGGGTAATGACCAACTGTTACCGCCCTGTACTACCACTTCACCGGTAGTTTTGTACAACATTGATAACCATGGCATATTGACATTGCTGGAAGGAAAAGGACTAGAGGCTCTAGGACTGGAAGCGGATGAGATAGTGGGAAAATCAATCGTTGACCTGTTTGGCGACTATCCCGATATTTTGGAAAATTTGCGCTATGCGTTAGCTGGGGAAGAAGTGACTTGGACGGGAGAATTCAACAATTATGTGTATAGAAACCGAACAATACCGCTGCGGGGGGAGGTCGGTGAAATTGTTGGTCTTGTAGGGATGGTGATCGATATTACCAGGAAAATGCAAACCGAGGAAAAACTGCGGCTCCTGGCAGCAGCGGTTGAACACGCTGAAGATTCGATTTTAATCACCTCCACAGAGATGACGTTTCCTGGACCTGAAATTGTCTTCGTCAATCAAGCCTTTACTAAAATGACGGGATATACGGCTCAGGATGTTATTGGTCAATCCCCGCGTATCTTGCAAGGACCAAAAACAGAGCGCACGGTTTTAGATCGATTGATTCAAAACCTGCGAGAGGGACAAATCTTTTACGGTGAAGCGATTAACTACCGCAAAGACGGCACCGAATTTTACAACGAGTGGCATATCGAACCGATCCGGAATCCAATGGGTCAGATTACGCATTACCTGGCTATTCAACGAGATGTTACCTCACAAAAGCAAGCTGAAGCGCATTTACACCATATTGCCTTCCACGACGCCCTGACAAGCTTGCCCAACCGAGCCTTCTTTATGAACCAGTTACGGAACTGCATCGAACGAGTCCAAGAATGTCCAGACTACTTATTTGCTGTGCTGTTTTTGGATCTGGATCGATTTAAAGTAATTAATGATAGCCTCGGTCACAAAGCTGGAGACAAAATGCTGGTGGCGATCGCTGACCGCCTAAAAGCCGCTGTACGACCGGGCGATACGGTAGCCCGTGTCGGTGGCGATGAGTTTGCCATCCTACTGGAAGACTTAACAGATATTGGTGACGTCTCGCTCATCACCAACCGGCTGCAAGCAGAACTGCGGGAACCACTTGAGTTGGAAGGACAGGAAGTCTTAACCACAGCCAGCATTGGTATTGCTGTGAGTATGCTGTGGTATGACTGCCCAGAGGACATCCTACGGGATGCTGACATTGCAATGTACCGGGCAAAGTCCCTAGGCAAAGCTCGTTCTGTTGTCTTCCAGAAAACCATGCACCGGCACGCTGTGAACCGCTTGCAGCTGGAGACAGACTTGCGACAAGCCATCCCCCGGCAGGAACTACGGCTTTACTACCAGCCAATTGTCTCCCTTGCCACGGGTGAAATTACTGGGTTTGAGGCGTTGGTGCGCTGGCAGCATCCAACACGGGGTATGGTTTCCCCAAGTGAGTTCATCCCGGTTGCAGAAGAAACAGGACTAATTCTCCCGATTGGGGAGTGGGTGCTGCGGGAGGCTTGTGTAACAGCCAAGGCTTGGCAATTGGCGTTTCCCAAACAAGACCCCTTAACCATCAGTGTGAATCTCTCCGGCAGGCAGTTTGTGCAACCCGACTTGACCGAAAAAATCGACCAGATTCTACGTGAGACAGGCATAGAACGGCAGAGCTTAAAGCTAGAGATTACCGAAAGTGCAATTATGGAGAATGCTGAATCCTCAGTAGGCGAAGCTTCAGACGAAAGTCCAAGTGCAATCCTAGAGCATCTGAGGTCGTTAGGAGTTCAACTGGGCATCGATGATTTCGGTACAGGATACTCCTCCTTGAGTCGGTTGTACCGCTTTCCTATCAATACTTTAAAAATTGACCAGTCTTTCATCAAACGTATGGATAGCAGCAGCCAAGAGAAGCAGAGTACTTCTCCTTGCAAAATTGTCCGAGCCATTGTTACACTGGCTCACAATTTGGGTTTGGATGTCACCGCTGAAGGGATTGAAACGCCAGAGCAGCTAGCAGGACTCCGAGAATTGGGGTGTGAATCTGGGCAAGGTTACCTTTTCTCTAGACCCGTTGATGCTGAAAGCGCTGAGGCGCTGATTGCCGCACAGCCACGATGGTAAGGTGATTGAGTTTGTTCAAGGTAACTTGTCAAACTAAGTGAGCGATCGCTTCAGCCACCCCTATTATTGGACAGCGTTTATCCTAATTGACAATGAGTTGTAGCTAAATCTTTAAAACAACAACAGCACTCAAGCTTGACTTACTGATGGATTTCCTCTTTTGGGCAATTACACACGGAGTTGCACTGAATTATCTACTTCAGTTGTATGGCTCCCGTTACACTAGCTTAGGAAATACCAGTTTTCTTGTTGAGTGCTGTTGTTGGTGTTTGATGAGACAGATGTTAGATGAAACAGCGCTTTTTTCCCTCTTATCTTGAATGTGAACTTCGCTGTAGTCTCTGTCAGAGAAGCTTTATAGCTTCAATTCTCAATTTACCACCCTCTATGAAAAGTACAAGCAAATGACACGGAACTTTACTCTTTTGGAAAGACTAGTATTAATGGGACGTAGACATTTTATAGCCCCTTTAGGCGGAAGTTCCCCCGCGACGCGGGGGAACTTCTGACTGAAACCATTACCCGATGGGACTTTCCAGCGTTAGGGAAAATCCTTTACATGACTACAATCGATGAAATCCTTACGTGGCGGAGATTTCAGACGATTTTATCTTGAAAACCATTGTAGGACATTTTTTGAGCGATCGCGGCGCTTACATGACTACACAATCTCCAGGTAGAAATGGCTGTATTGCAGATAGAGTAATGGTTTCACACTACGGAAGTTTCCCCTTCAGGGGGAACTTCCGTTTAGGGGCTGAAAACCTCTCTGAGTAAGGAAAAGAGTCGATGAACAAACAATGCCTGAAACCCTTGTGAATAGTCGATTCATCCTCATTCGAGCTAAAAGTCTTTATTTATCTAGGTTTGAAGCCATTCAGACATATTAATTTAAAATTTGGCAACCCTCCCTATCCAAAATCCAGCCGTGTTAAGGACGGAACGCCCCGTGGGGGTGCAGCCGTTGCAATTACCCGCGCTTGATACCACGCTACAAAAACCATCAACCCCCAGAGTTCAAAACCTAAGGGTTCGTTCCCAACCATGTGCCGCTCCTTTGCCTGGATAACAGCATTGATATCGAATAAGCCAATTTCTTCTAGAGATTTGAGAGACAGGAGGTTCTCGGCAAGTTCTCTTGCTGGACCGCGCAACCAGGTATGGATGGGAATACTGAATCCCTGCTTTTTTGCCGCAGCAATTTGAGACCCGTAGCTCACGTTGGCCAGTTCCCGCAAAAGCTTTTTAGGTTGACCGAACAGTGTCATTTTCAGAGAATCGGGTAGTGACATGGCAAATTCAGCGACTACAGGTACTAACAAGGGCGCTCGTGCC
>DATNQP010000216.1:0-7619 GCA_036703965.1 Leptolyngbyaceae cyanobacterium | reverse complement strand
GGGGATGTCGCTGGAGACATCTGGACACCCGACGGTTTCAATATTTTTCCCGCCGGTAATGACTTACAGCTGAATATTTCCACAGTCAATCTGCCGGAATCGAACTACAAGGCAGCTTATCGCGTCGTGCAGCCGACGGATTTGGTTTATCGAGAGTCTGCCTATCCCAGAGGTGAGGGGAATGATTTACTGCCTAAGCCGACTACTTGGCAGAGTTTCCGGGTATCGGGTAAGAAAAATCAGCCTACTGAGATTACTGTTCCTTTACGGCAGAAACTAGGTGCAAGCACGGGAATGCTTGCTTATGGAGTTCAGGCACGCACCAATCGTTATCAAGAAAATAATAAGCCGCAGTGGCGGGAACCAACTCATTATGGGATGGTGCAGTTAACGAATTTGGGAGTGTTTGCTCAGTGGTTTCCAGAGTCGGGGTTGATTCGCGTGCAGCATCTCTCGGATGGTTCCGCTGCAACAGAAGCTTCAGTTGAAATTTATGAATCGAAGTTAGAGGCAAAATCTCAATCTCAACCCGCGCCTTGTGCGACAGGTAAAACTGACCAAAGTGGCACACTCCTACTAAGTCGTGAGAAGTTACAGCAATGTATTACCCCCCCAACCCCCCCTTACCAAGGGGGGGCTAAGGGATTTGCACAAGGTCCAAAATTATTAGTAATTGCCCGTGAAGGGAAAGATTGGGCATTTACCCGCACTGAGGAGTATAGCGGTGCTTATGGTTACGGTATTGATGCTGGTTGGGACAATGGTAAGCCAGAATCACGCGGGGTAATCTTCTCAGATCGACAGCTTTACAAACCCGGAGAAAAGGCTTCGTTGACTGGGATGGCGTACTACTTGCAAAAGGGGATTCTTAAGCAGGACAACAATGCGAGTTACAAAGTAACCCTCTTGAGTCCCAATGGTCAAAAGACAGATTTGGGGACAGTCAATACAAATGAATTTGGTAGCTTTTCTTTAGAGTTGCCGATTAAAGCCAATCAACCTTTGGGCTACTATTCAATTCAAGCAAAGGGAAAAAGTGGAGTAGAAATTTCGGGTGAATTTCGGGTCGCTGAGTTTAAGCCACCCAATTTCAAAGTTGAGTTAAACCTTGATAAAGAAGTTGCCCTAATTAATCAGAAAGTTGAGGCAAAGGCTCAAAGTAATTATCTATTTGGCTCCCCGGTGGAAGCCGGGAAAGCTCAATATTATGTCACCCGCCAGCCAACTGCTTTTATTCCCAAAGGCTGGGAGCAATTTTCCTTTGGACGGCAGTGGTTTTGGCCTGAGGAAAATCCTGTTGTTCCTAGTGATGTGTTGCAAGCCAATACGGTGTTAGATGAGGGTGGTAAGACCAATCAAACGCTAACCGTGGCGAAGGATTTGCCTTATCCGATGACGTATCGGGTGGATGTACAAGTTGCCGATGTCTCGAATCTTTCGGTTTCAAGTTCTAAAACGTTTACTGCCTTACCCAGCGATCGCTTAATCGGTCTGCAAAGTAATTTCGTTGCTGATGCGGGTAAACCGTTCCCCATGCAAGTGATTGTTACTGACCCTACAGGAAAGGTATTAGAAGGTCAACGGGTGCGTGTGGAACTGCAACAGATGAACTATAGCAGTGTCACGCGCTTGGAAGAAGGTGGTCAAACAGCTCAGAATCAGCTGGAATACAAACGTGTAGACCAAGTGGAGGTAAAATCTAGCAGTCGTCCTGAATCGGTTTCACTCACTGTCCCAGAATCCGGTTCTTACCGCATTCGAGCGAATTTTGCTGATGCTAGAGATGAGTTAGCCGCCACTGACTTACAAATCTGGGCGACTGGAGGTAATCCGGTTGATTGGGGTTCGAGAGACAATAACCGCCTGGAAATCAAACTCGATAAGGAAAGCTATAAACCAGGGGAAACTGCCACAGCTTTAATTCAATCCCCCTATCCCGAAGCTGAGTTGTACTTTGCCGTAATTCGCAACAACACGATTTATCAAACGCTGACAAAAGTTACAGGCGGTGCGCCTCAGATTCAGTTCCAGGTAACTCCAGAAATGCTGCCGAATGCAGCAGTAGAAGCCGTCCTGGTTCGCCAAGGCGCTCCCCTCTCCCAGGTAGAACCAGGACGTTTGGAAAACCTAGTACAGATTGGCTTTGCTCCCTTCCAAATCAATTTGGACGATAAGTATTTAAAGCTTCAACTCACTCCCAGGCAAGGGGAAATTCAACCGGGTACCGAGCAGACGGTACAACTAGAACTGAAGGATGCTCAAGGGAATCCAACTCAAGGACAATTCACGGTTATGGTTGTGAATGAGGCAGTGCTGCAACTGAGTGGCCATCGTCCGCCAGATTTGGTTAAAACAGTATATGCCCAGCAACCCATCTCAACCCGCTTCAGTGATAATCGACCCAATGTCGTGCTGAAAACCCAAGCCTCGCCACTGCCAAAAGGCTGGGGGTATGGCGGTGGACTCTCCACAGGGGCGGCAAGTACCCGTATCCGCACGGATTTTCAAGCGTTGGCTTACTATAATGGCTCGGTTCTGACGGATGCGGATGGTAAAGCGACTGTGACGTTTAAGCTGCCGGATGATTTGACAACTTGGCGGGTAATGGCGGTTGCTGTATCAAAATCTACCTCCCCTAACCCCTCCGGAGTTCGGGGGGAGAATGGACAATCTGATGCACCCCAACCCCCAAGAATAAAAGCCTCTCCTGACATTCCCCCCTTAACAAGGGGGGGAGAGAATATCCAAAATTCCAATTTGGGTGGAGATTGGCATTTTGGAAATGGGGAGAGTACGTTTATTACGACAAAACCCCTGATTTCTAATCCCGTGCTGCCTCAGTTTGCACGTCCGGGCGATCGCATGGAAGCTGGTTTGTCTGTTACTAACAACACCAAACAAACGGGAAGCCTAGCAATCAACGGCTCTGTGAGTGGCTCCCTCCAGTTGGCAAATAATCAGGGCAATCTCCGAACTCAGGCAGAATCAGGAACTCGTGCTTACCGCTTTCCCATCGTGGCAGGTAGTACGGGTGAAGGGAAGGTTCGGTTTGTCACTCAACTGAATGGGATAGATGATGCCTTTGAAGTGCCTTTAGAGGTGAACACTTTAGAGGTGACTGAACAGGTAGTTGAATCAGGCACGTCTACTAATCAAGTGAAAATTCCCCTGAATGTCGATAAAAACGTTGTCCCTGATGCAGGAGGTTTAGAGCTTTCCCTTGCCAGTACGTTAATACCGGAGATTACTGCACCAGCACGGCAGGTATTGCAGGAGGAGCAGTTGCCATTTTTGGAACCGGCGGCGAGTCAGTTAGCGATCGCAACTAGCCTGCAAACGCTTTCCCAGCAGTATAGTCAAACCTTTGGAGACTTCAACCCAACCCAACAAGCCAAATCAGCTCTTGATCGCTTGCAAAAGCTCCAAATGCCGGATGGAGGCTTTGCCGCTTTGCCGGGACAGAAAACCTCCGATCCGTTCATCACGCCTTATACCGCGAAATCTCTAAGTCGGGCGCGTCAGGTTTTCCCTGATGCGGTGGATTCTGCAATGATGTCTCGCCTTGTGGCTTACTTGCAGAAAATCCTCGCCAACCCCGGACAATATGAGTTTTGCAAACAACAACTTTGCAAAAATCAAGTGCGACTAGAAGCCTTAATCGCCTTGGCAGAACTGGGAAACAAGCGCAATGACTTCTTGGCTGAACTTTATGAACAACGGAGTCAATTTGATTTCGTCACTCAAATCAAATTAGCGCGTTACTTATCCCAGTTCCCTGAGTGGCAACAAGAATCTCAGTCGCTGTCGAGTCAGTTGCAGCAGAATATCTATGAGACTGGGCGTACAGCGACAGTAAATCTGCCCAAAGCTGTATCCTGGCTAGGCTCACCAACCACAGCTCAAACGGAAGCGCTACGCTTATTGATTGCCCAAAAGGCTAAACCAGAGGTTCTGGATCGGTTATTGCAAGGTTTGTTAGCCTTGCGGCGGGATGGGACGTGGCAGAGTAGCTATGACAACGCCGAAGCCCTCACCGCCCTGGTGGAATACAGCCGCCTCATGCCAACACCTCCCAATTTCCAGGCTACTGTACAACTTGCAGGCAAAAATTTGGGTTCAACTCGTTTAGATATCAAGCGCACACCCACGGCTGAGTTTAAGGTAGCAATGGCTGAGTTACCGCGTGGGCGTCATGATTTGTTGCTCAAAAAATCGGGTCAAGGGACGCTACATTATCTGGCTGCCTATCGCTATCGCCTACAGGGAAATCAACGGGGACGGTATAACGGGTTAGGGGTGCTGCGAGAAATTCGCCCAGCCAATCAGGAAAAAGTACTGCGAAAGGTCAGTCTCTCCACGGCTGATGAGCCGTTGACGGTGCCAGTCGGACAGGTATATGACATTGGTCTAGAGATTACTACCGATCATCCAGTCGATCATGTGATTATCACTGACCCACTCCCGGCTGGGTTGGAGGCGGTGGATGCGAGTTTCCAAACCACTACACCCTATTTCCAGTCTCAGGGAGATAGCTGGCAAGTGGGCTTCAAGACAATTTATCGCGATCGCATCGTAGCTTATGGCGATCGCCTGGAACCCGGAGTCTATAGCCTCCACTACCTCGTCCGTTCCGTTACCCCAGGCACTTTCCTCTGGCCTGGAGCCGAAGTCCACCTACAATATGCTCCAGAAGAGTTTGGGCGTAATGCCGATTCGAGCTTGGTAGTGTCGCCTCCTGCATAATATCAATTCACTGTGACGATGTACTAAATCCTACACCTGGGTCAAATCCTGTTCGCCTATAATTTCTCTACCGATAACCTCTGTAGGGAAGCGCCATGGCGCTTCCCTATACACCTGAATCCCCATTAACAATCTTTAACCGGCAAGACTATCTCGCATAAATGTCCAAGCAAAGCCTGATGAGTAGCTGTAGTACTTAGCAAAAAGTGAGTTTTGCAAGGGACTATATGAAATAGGTTTACGTGGGTATTCCTTTAATTATTCCTGCCTTTATTCTTGAACAAGCTAGAGATTCCCCTAATCTTTTGGTCATGTTAATTCTTCCTATCTTGAAAGAACAATACAGAAGTTCAGGAGTTCAGGAGTTCAGGAGTTCAGGAGAATCCTGAATCTTGGACTTGAGGTGAGTTAGGAGCGACAAGTGATACCAATTTCCTTTTCAGACGCTACACATCGACCCCCCCAACCCCCCTTGTCAAGGGGGGAGCAAGAAAGTATCTGTAGCAAGCATTAAGGAAATTGGTATGAGTGGGGTCTCCCATCTCCATCTCATTCGTCGCAAGCTGAACACAGCTACTCCTCCTTTAAATTTATGTATCAACTAAAACCATGAAAAATCTTAATAAAGAAGATGAACCGACAGATAATAAAATTCAGCCATTGCAGAAAACACCAACTTCAGCAAGGACAAAACCCAGCCTCTTGGAAGCGGCTAAACAAGGTAATCCGAAAGCGATCGCTAAGCTGATGAACCGTTCTCTACAACCCAAAGGCACAACGGCGAAAGTTGCTCTAGACAAGGATTGCCTACAAGTGATGCTGGAATCTTCTCAAGTTCCAGTAACCAGCTTAGTCGGGATTATTCGTCAAGGACTCATCAATTTAGGAGTAGAGTCAATTAAGCAGGTCAAGGTTTATGGGAGACAGCTTGGTGAAGAAATCCCGGATTGGAGTCAGGACTTTGAATTGATAATCCCTACCCACTCAACAACCTCGGTAGTTAGTCCATCTCCAACTTCGGCTAATCATAAAGATTCAGAACTCAAATCTCAACAACAAAAAGTTAGTCAACCGAAACTAGCCAAGTGGAAAATACCTGTATTTATAGGCACTCTCACAGTCCTTGTGATTGTTGGCATCAGTTCCTCACTTGCACAACTTCTAGGAATTATTGAGACATTCAATGGTCGCAACTTCAATCCAACTTCTTTATCTCAGTCAAATCTACCATTACCTGAATCGAAACAGTACGAATCCGAACTGACAGCCGCTAACAAAGCCATTCAAGCTAACCCGAACAATCATCAAGCTTGGTACAACAAAGGTAAGGCGCTATTCAACTTAGAACGCCATCAAGAAGCACTTGCTGCCTATGATAAAGCTATTCAAATCAACCCGAACTATATTCAGGCTTGGAGTGAACGAAGCTTTGTCTTAAGGAGGTTAGAACGTTTTGACGAAGCGCTAATTTCAGCAGAGAAAGCGCTTCAAATTAATCCGAACTTTGCAGATGGCTGGAAAAATCGATGCGGCGCATTAAGGACTTTGCAACGAAACCAAGAAGCACTTAGCGCTTGTGACAAAGCCGTTGAACTCAAGCCAGACTTCCCGCAAGCTTGGTTATACCAAGGCTTGGTGCTGATGAACCTGAGACAGTATGAAGACTCCCTTACCTCCTTTGATAAAGCGGTTCAGCTGAAGCCTGATTACTACAAGGCTTGGTATGACCGAGGTATATTACTACGTTATTTGCAGCGGTATGAAGAAGCCGTTACTTCCTACGACAAAGCTGTTGAAATTAACCCAAATTTCTACCAAGCTTGGATTAACCGAGGTAGTGTACTAAATAATTTGCAACGGTATGAAGAAGCGCTGGCTTCTTATGACAAAGCTCTTCAAATCGGAAATATTCCTGCCGCTTGGTATGGTCGAGGTATTGTGCTGTATGACTTAGGGCGCTATGAAGAAGCTCTTACCTGCCATAACAAAGCCATTCAAATCTATCATAACTATGCTGACGCTTGGTATGAGCGAGGTCTTACGTTAGAGAAATTGGGGCGTGATAAAGAAGCGCTTAGGTCCTACAACAAAGCGATTCAAATCGAATCTTTTCCAGAAGTAGAAAGGGCAAAACAAAAGTTGCTTCGGAGATTAGGAAAGTAAACTTTGGTCTAATGCATTACAAAAGACTGCTCAAAAACATGGATATCGCAACAGCCGTCAGAACTATTAGAAAATTGAACAACTAATCTGGTCATTCGTTGAGGATACAAACAAGATGACTCAGCCAAGCCTTTCAGAATTGGCAAAGCAAGGTAATCCAAATGCGATCGCTTCTTTAATCACTCGCTCTCTTTCACCACAAGGCATCACTGCCAAAGCTAGTTTGAAAGGAGACTGCCTGCGGGTCATGCTGGAATCTCTTCAAGTGCCAGACCAACAAGCAGCGGTTCAGTTCATTCGTAAGGGTCTGACGAAGCTGAAGGCTGAATCTATCAAAACAGTGAAGATTTATGGCAGACAGGTCGGTACAGACTTTCCCGCTTGGAGCCAAGAATTGGATTTGGCTTCTCAGCCTCCACCAGTTTCCCACAATCCCCCTCAAGATCGACCCACACAAACACAATACTCTTCAGATTCAGATTCTCTATTGATTGCTCCTAGCGATTCTCAAGCTACTGAGGACTTTATTAAAGTTTCTCACAATGACTCAAAAGCTAAGGCAACAGATGTACCTAAACGAATCAGTCAAGTCTTAGTTGGCTTCCTTGGGTTGCAGATTGGTTTTGATAGCCTGTTTGTCATCTATACCGTAGTTTGGGCAACGTCCTACTACATCTACAACCTGCTCGGTGTGGCTGATGCAACAGGCTTCC
>DATNQP010000215.1:0-5418 GCA_036703965.1 Leptolyngbyaceae cyanobacterium | reverse complement strand
CTCATTATTGCTACGCTTTATTATTATGGGGCTTTCTCTTAATGCTACTTATTTAATGAGGGCACTTGACTGAGGTCAGAGATAACATCAGCATAATCAGAATTCATGGCAGTGTCTTTGATTTATCAAAAGTTCTTAAAGGCATTGCCATATTTCTGTAGTTGTGTACGGGTCAACATACGGCTGATCGAAAAAGTCATTGGTTAACTCAAGTATGTATTTCTGAGCAAGGCTGCGATCAATTGGGTTGAATCCGTGGTGTTACTGTTTGCCGATCAATGGATTCGCTCGTTGCTTAACCAGAAACTCCTTGCCAATGCTGTTCCATCTCTTCAAGGGTTGCACCTGTCGCCACGCATCCAGGCAAATCTGGAACATAAGCTGAATAGTTGCTCTCTAGCTTTTCAATCACAATCGCATAGCGCATTACTCTTCTTCTCCTGTTTCCTTCTGTTCCTTGAGTTGAGCTTGCGTCATTATGCTGTTGTAAGGATTCAGGTCTTATGAAAAATGCGCTCGCTAGCGCTCAGGCAATGCTCAAACCACTCGCCAATCAAGTGGTTGGTTGAGGCAACACAGACGGTTGGGTTGTCTGATGCCCGGATTGGGTTTTCAAGGCGAGCTTAAAAAACTCAATCACCGAACGTCCCTGTCGGCGACAGGTCTGCACCACACTCAGCAAGTCAGCGGTCTGTTGAAATCTATGCATCGACCGAGAGCCACCACTAGCAAGAGCGCTTAGTTACCGCTAAACGCAGCGAACGCTCTGCCAAATTGTTGTCCGGCGGCACGGCTGGGTGATCCAGAAAATACCACCACTGCTGAGCCTTCTTCTGTAGCGATCGCAATAACTTGCCAGCCTCGTATCCAGCTCGACCGAGCCACTGTTGAATAGTCTCTCGTAATCGTAACTTGAATCCTTCTGCCCAACTTTGATAAGCACGGATGTCGTTAGTCTGCCGCCATTGGTATCGACTGAAACTACCTCCCCGTCTAGATTGTGGATTGTTAAGAAAGATGCGTATAAGGGATAGCCTACAAGGATAGGGGAGATTACTCCCCCTTCCCTGGCAGGGAACCGGAGTTGATGAATTGCATCCCAGACTATCCCAAGGAGGGGTGGGTTGAAAGACGCAGCCCAGTTTGTTACTGATGACAAATAATTTGGCAATCGACAATCGACAACAGCCAGCTTTAAGTCAAAAAGGCAACAGCAGAAATGGACACAACTGGACTCGAACCAGTGACCCCCACGATGTCAACGTGGTGCTCTAACCAACTGAGCTATGCGTCCGAACAACAAATAAACATAACACAGATTGAAGTGAAGCCGCAAATTGTAGCCATTGAGAAAATTGCTGGTAGATGGAGAACCAAAACCCCACTTAGGCAGTCTCAACCCCAGCGGCTTCTGCTAAAATAGCTGGGTTGTTCAGCCTAAGCTAGTATCTTTGACTCAATCAGTAGGCATCTCCGGTGTCGATACATTAGCGCAAGAACTCGCGACAATCCAGCAAACCGGTGCTAAACGGATTGCTCTTTTAGGGTCGCGACATGTTCCCATTACTCATCAGAATTTGATCGAGATGATGAGCTACGCCCTAGTTCTAGAGGGCAATCGTCTCATGACCTCTGGTGCCGCTGGCACTAACGCAGCAGCAATTAGAGGAGCCATGCGTGCTGATCCTAGCTTGCTGACTGTGATTTTGCCTCAAAGCCTAGCACGCCAGCCCCAAGAATCGCGGAAGCAGCTAGAACAGGTCATGCATTTGGTAGAAAACCCAGAAAACGATCATCTATCTCTGGGAGAAGCCAGTGCGCTGTGCAACCAGGAAATTATTTCTCGGTGTCAGCAGTTGATTTGCTTCGCGTTTCATGATAGCCAGACCTTGCTAAAAACCTGTGAGGATGCAGAAGACCAGCGCAAGGTTGTCACTTTGTTTTATTTTGATTAATTCATGAATCTACACGATTCTGCGATTTTACTTTACTGTATTGCCGCTGCGGCTGTCCTGATTTATGTACCTTTTCTAGTGGTGGGCTATGCTCGTATGAGCGTGGGATATGACACAAGGGCACCGCGTGCCATGTTCGACAAGTTACCTCCCTATGGGCAGCGAGCAACCTGGGCACACCAGAACTCGTTTGAAGCGTTTATGATCTTTGCAGCGGCGGCGCTGATGGCTTATGTAACAGGACAGAATTCGTCTTTAGCAACAGGAGCCGCGCTCGCTTTCGTGATTGCGCGATCGCTCTACTCGGTGTTTTATATTCTTAATATCCCCGTAGGGCGATCGCTCATGTTCGGCATCGGCTCTCTTTCCACCACTATCCTCTTCGTCCTGAGCCTACTGAGTGCGAGTAGCGCCAGCAAGTTACTCTAAGGGAGTTTTCTAGACACACCATTAATCGCGTCTTGAGTTTTAAGCTGTTAGTTGTTAGTAATCAACGACTACCCGTAACCTTTTACTTTATGGCTTCCACTTATTCATTTGATGTTGTGAGCGACTTTGACCGGCAAGAGTTGGTCAATGCTGTAGACCAAACCACTCGCGAAATCAACAGTCGTTACGACTTAAAAGACACTAAGACAACTGTAGAGTTGGGTGATGAAGCAATAACGGTGAATACCGATAGCGAATTCACCCTGGATGCTGTTGTTACAATCCTCCAAACCAAAGCAGCTAAGCGCAACCTCTCGCTGAAGATTTTCGACTACGGCAAAGTCGAGTCAGCTAGCGGCAATCGGGTTCGCCAAGAAATTAAACTCAAAAAAGGAATTAGCCAGGAAGTTGGTA
The DNA here is from genome assembly GCA_036703965.1 of Leptolyngbyaceae cyanobacterium. Taxonomy (GTDB): domain Bacteria; phylum Cyanobacteriota; class Cyanobacteriia; order Cyanobacteriales; family Coleofasciculaceae; genus DATNQP01. The sequence goes on along the minus strand of DATNQP010000215.1, from coordinate 2,620 downwards.
AACAAATCACTAAGGTGATTCGGGACGAATTCAAGAAGGTGCAAGCCTCAATCCAAGGGGATGTCGTCAGAATATCTAGCAAATCTAAAGACGACTTGCAAGTAATCATCCAGCGACTGAAGCAGGAAGAGCTACCTGTAGCTCTGCAATTTACTAATTATCGCTAGAGTGAAGAAGCTGTTTGAATTTTTGCAAGGCGATCGCCGAAGACACCGCCGGAAGGGGCAATAGCCTCACATCTACTGCCTTCCCGGTAAAGATACCGATGTCTGTTAAAAATTTTCTCCTGCTCCAAGAGTCTCCTCATCAGTATTCTTTAGGTGGGAAGACTGTAACTGAATAGATGAGTCCTGATGTCAAGTATTGAGCGCCTACGAGAGCATCAAGCCAACGAGCGTACTTTCTTGGCTTGGTTGCGTACCTCTATTGCTTTGATTGGGTTTGGTTTGGCAATTGATCGCTTCAGTCTATTTCTTCGTGAAAAGCAACCTATTGTTGGGGACAAAGAAATCCCAACCTTTTCACTGATCAGTTCCCAAAGCATCAGCATCGGTTTGGTGATTGCTGGAATCATTATCATTATGCTAGCTGTGTGGCGTTACAACCAGGTATTTCAGCAAATTGAGCAAGACAACTATCAGCCAACGCGCTTCCTGATTTGGGCGACGGCGGGAATTGTAATCTTTATGGGTATCATAAGTATTTCGTTTCTCGTTGTGCCATAGCCATCTGCTTCTTGCACTCTGTGTTGTGCAAACTGAGCTTCCAGTGCAAGTTTTCCAACTCGCCTGAGCGACTAGAAGGAACCTGTTGGCTCTCTTCGGAAAACCTAACCCCCAGCCCCCTTCCCACCTCTCCCTAGCCCTCCCCTACAAGGGGAGGGAAAAGGAAAAGCTTTTTTAGCTGGAAGGGGGAGGCTGGAAGCCCCTCCCTCCTAGAGAAGGGCTAGGTAGGAGTCATTTAAGGACTAGTGTGCCGATATTCTAGCTCTTAACCAGAAACTTCCTTCAAATCAGAGCTAAGAGCAATTCAATTCATAGACTCGACATTACCTCCCGTGCCGCTGCCAAAGTATGGTCAATATCTTCATCCGTGTGAGCCAGAGAGCTAAACCCCGCCTCAAACTGAGACGGGGCCAGGTATACACCACGCTCTAACATCCCGCGATGGAAGCGACTGAACTTGCCTAAGTCAGACTTTTTGGCGTCTTCGTAGTTGTGAACAGGTTCACCCGTGAAGAACAGACCAAACATCGCACTAATTTGCCCACCATAAGCGCCATGACCCGTTTCTTTGGCAATTTGCAGCAGACCGTCTGAGAGCTTCTTAGTAATTTGGTCGAGCTGTTCATAAGTGCCTGGTCTTTGCAGCAATTCCAGCGTCTTAATCCCCGCCGTCATCGCTAGAGGATTACCAGATAGTGTTCCCGCCTGGTACATTGGCCCAGCCGGTGCCACCATCGACATGATATCTTTGCGTCCGCCATAAGCTCCGACTGGCAAGCCGCCGCCGATAACCTTGCCCAGCGTCGTCAGATCAGGGGTGACACCAAACCGTTCCTGAGCGCCGCCGTAAGCAATTCGGAAGCCAGTCATCACTTCATCAAACACCAGCAGAGCGCCATGCTCCTGAGTGAGTAGCCGCAAACCTTCCAAGAAACCAACATCCGGGGGAATAAAGCCAGCATTGCCAACGACTGGCTCAAGAATCACACCGCAAATTTGGTCGGGATTTTCGTCAAATAGGGCTTTTACAGCTTCCAGGTCATTGTAAGGAGCTGTCAGGGTATTGCTGGTCGTTGACTTGGGAACACCGGGAGAATCCGGCAAGCCTAGGGTGGCGACACCTGAACCCGCCTTAACCAGGAACATGTCAGCATGACCGTGGTAGCAGCCTTCAAATTTAATGACCTTATCACGACCTGTGAAGGCACGCATCAGGCGCAGGACTGCCATACAGGCTTCAGTTCCAGAATTGACAAACCGCACCATCTCAATGCTGGGAACAGCGTCAATCACCATTTCGGCTAGCACGTTCTCTAACACTGAAGGTGCGCCAAAACTGGTACCTTTTTCCAGGGCATCGTGCAGAGCAGCGATCACTTCTGGATGGGCATGACCGCAAATCGCCGGTCCCCAAGTTCCTACATAGTCGATGTACTGATTACCATCAATATCCCAGATATAGGCACCTTTGACTCGGTCAAAAACGATGGGTTGTCCTCCCACCGATTTAAACGCCCGCACTGGGGAGCTGACGCCTCCCGGCATCAGCTTCTGGGCAGCAGCAAAAATCTCTTCTGATTTGGTGGTCTTAAAAGAAGTAGTGGTAATCAAAGCTCTCTCCTAGCTGTGAGGTTTAAAAGTCTGCCTTCCGATAGGGGCACACTGCGATTGAAGAATTTACGCTGATAATTATCCTAATGGAGGGCTGAGGGTTAATGATGTCATATCAAACGAATCAAGATTTACCCGTAAATGTCCGCGCTCGCCTATCCGAGGTTGCCCAAGATTTCTACCGAGCCGCATTTAACTCTGCACTACACTGGTATGGCGATGAATCCAAGGCTCATCAAGTTGCCTGGTATGCGATCAGAAGTCAGGCCGCAAGTCTTAACAGC
>DATNQP010000214.1:0-6662 GCA_036703965.1 Leptolyngbyaceae cyanobacterium | reverse complement strand
TCTGAACTAGCGGAGGCAAGGAGTTGACCATTCGGGCTGAAGCTGACACTTGTGACGGGTTGGTTATGGGCTTTTAAGGTTTGTAGGAGGACACCGTCTTTGCTCCAGAGTTTCACCGTACCATCCCCACTCGCACAGATGAGAGTTTTTCCATCGGGGCTGAAGCTGACACTTAAGACCTTATCGCTATGCCCCTTCAGGGTTCTAATCAGGACACCGTCTTTGCTCCAGAGTTTCACCGTGTTGTCCCAACTCGCTGAGGCAATCATCTGACTATCTGGGCTAAAACTCACACTACTAACGCGATCGCGATGTCCGGTTAGAGTGTTGAGTAGAACACCCTCTTTACTCCACAATTTCACCGTTTTGTCTGCACTGGCGCTAGCAATCATCTGACCATTTGGGCTGAACGTGACGCTATAAACGCCACCATTATGCCCATTGAGGTCTTTGCGCCAAGTGCCGTCCCGGTTCCAGAGTTTAATGGTGTTGTCCTTACTCGCCGAGGCAATCATCTCCCCATTTGGGCTAAAACTCACGCTACTGACCCAATCGCGATGTCCCTTTAAGCGGTTACGTTCCCTCACTCCATAAACGGCTTGCTGGAGAGCTGTTATCACCCTTGTCCGAGTATCCTCCGTCGCTCCTAATGAGTGTTTTAGTTGTCTAGCTGCCCTCAAACTTTGGAGCAGTGCATCAAATTTTCTATTGGAAGCAACGAGAGCTTCCGAGGAGGCGCTGAGCGCACTCAACTCTGCATTGGCTTCGCCAATCGCCGCCCGTACCCCTAGAAACACAGCAATGATGGACAGAGTTGCCAACGTCACGCCTACTAAACGCGCTTTTCGCAGACTTTGTTTGAGAACTTGATTGAGCTTATCCTCCGCACTCCTCTGTTGTGCTGTTGCTTGGGCAAGTTTTGCTCGTAGCTCTTTTTCCCTAACTTCAGCACGAAGTTGTTCAATTTCATCCTGGCTCAGTTTGTTTTTCTTTCGTAACTCCTCTAATTCCGTCTGGATATTCATTTGCTTTTTATGGCGGATAAACTCTACCAGATAGTCGTGAACTAATTGATAGCGGTTTGCAGGAACTTCTGGTAAGAGGAATACCAGACCCGATTTCTCTAAAATCTCTAAAATTAAAGCTAATTTTTTGGATTCTATCGCTGACTCTATGGCTAACTCAGCATGAGTTTTAAGAGGACGATTGTCATTTTCATCCGTGAGTAAGTGCAAGACTAGCCAAGCCGCATGTTCGTTTTCTGAACCACAGTCTTTAATTGCTTTTTCTAAAAATCGCTCGACCAGTCTTTGCTTTGGTCCAGATTGATGATACTGAGCCAGGGTTGTGATGTTCTCGGCTTGCAATTGCGCTCCCACCACCTGCAACTCAATAGGACGAACGGCTCCCAATCCATCCGCCAAATCCCGCACTAGTTCATTAATTAAAGCTGGTTCTAAATAATAATGAGCGCGTTCTGTTAAGCTTTTGATAACGGAATAGGCATCTTCTTTGGAAAAGTTTCCTAAAGGATAGCGAATTTTTCGATCAAGGATGTTATTATCAATTATCTCTAAATTAAATTGTTCTATTTCTAGTAAGTAGTGAAGATAATCCTCTCTGAGAGAAAGAATGACTTTAACAAATCCTAAATTAAGGCAATCTCTCAAAAATCCATAAAAAAGAACTTTTTTTCCTTGATTGCTGGGAACAAAGAAAAATTCTTCAAATTGGTCAAAAATCAAAACGGTTAATAAATTTCGTTCGGCGTTTTGCCGTAACTGCTGAAGAATAGTTTGAATTTTATCTTCGTCGCTTTGGCTCTCATTGAAGCCAAGATTAAGGCGTTCTTCCCCTTCACTCCTGCCAAAATCGTCTAGCGCTTGGCTCAACGATTTCCCCAGTTCCCTAACCCAATCGGTGTAAACTTGTGGCACAACGGGCAAGGCAATGCGATCGCCAAGAGTTCTGTGTTTCAGCGCCGGTATCAATCCCGCAGAGACAATGGAACTTTTTCCCACCCCAGACTGACCGTGAATGACCGTCAGTTTGTGATCGGCTCGCGTTATCCGTTCGATCAAGCGGTTAATATCTTGCTGACGCCCGGAAGCCGCAATTTCTTGGGCAACAATTTCTTGCTGATCGATGGGTGCCAAAGCGGGGTTCGATACGGGTCGCTGGGGCTGCAAACGTGCCGCACCGATAAAGGCTCGATAGCCATACAGCTGCTCAACCGAACGTTGTTCTTGCTTGAGCCGAAACGCTTCTAAGTATCGACCTTGCTCAAAGTAGAGGATACGTAACTCTTCCAATAAGTGCAGGTACCGTTGAGGCTCGTAGCGATGATTGCTTGACGCGATCGCTTTTGGCAGTTCCTGACTTGCCGTCTCCAGCTGGTGAAGAGCCTCTGGTAGCTGCTCTAGTTGTCGCTGCGATTTGACCAAAAATAATTGATACAACTGAGCTAATAAAAATCGATGTAAGCCCTGATGTTCGCTCGGCTGGCTTGAAACTTCTGCCAAAATCGAAAGGGCTTGCTGAGCGTACTGGTTAGCGTTTGTCCACCTTGACTGCACCAGTGCCACCTCAGCTAGAAAGCCGTAATCTTGAGCAAGTTGCACCTGAGATCCAAGCGTTTGATGTAACGCCAGAGCCTTTTGCCCCAAAATCTGCAAGGTGTCCCAGGCTTCCAGGCGTTGCAGTACCTCAGCCAGTTGAGTAATAAATTGAGCAACTAAGTCTTGACGCCCTGCCTCTGTGAAAACATCCACACATTGCAGCAGATAGGGCCATGCTTCCTCCCAATTACGGCGTCTTTCCGCCCGATGCAAGTCAGCTTTGCGGCAATAACACAAGCCTAGATAAAACAGCAGGATTCCTTGGCGCTCTAGATTAATGCTGGCTCGCCAAAACCTCAAGCTTTTTTGGTAACGAGCGATCGCAGAATCGATCAGGTCACTAGCATAGTCATATTGACCAAAGACAAATTCTAGGCTGGCGTCTAGTTCTGACTCAATGACTTGACCACGACTTTGTAAATCCTTTACGGCAGAATCGAGTTCTAAGCGAGAGCGACAACCGGCTGCCAGATTTAGGGTGGCATGGTGCATACAAACACGCCAAGGTGCGTATCTACCACTACCACCACTCAAGACGGTACTAAAGAGGGAGTCTGCCTTCTGCCGTAGAAAATCAATTAACTCCCTAGTCGTGATTTCAAATTTAATCGGTGTGGCTGCCCAACTGGCAAAATCTGGTGCAAATTTCACCAGCTTTTGCAGCACCTCATCATTCACCCACAACACCAGGGGGAAGGGCAACCGTTTGCGAAACTCATCCCGCACTTGATTACTGGAAGTCAGTAGGTCATCAAGAGCGACCACAGACTCTAAACCTAAAATAAACAACGCGGGATGGCGTTCCGTGGAGGAGCAGGCTGTCCCATGTCCGTAGGTTTGGATGGTGGTGTAAAGCGTTGTTACTGACTCAGGGAGAACTATCTCTCGTATCTTGTAGCGGTGCTTGCAGCGTTTTTGCAGCTTGTGCAACATGCGATCGCGCAGACGTTTGTAGTTGCAGCGCACTACCACGAGAGAAAACTCCCCTCGTGAAAGTGCGATCGCTCGGTCGAGCGCTTTTAGTGATTGTTCGTTGTATAGGGCGATATCTTCTGGTCGGTCTGAAGCAACCATGATTGAAATTTCTTCGCCTCTTCTAAAGCGGGATTGATGCCATACCAACACCCATCGCGATCGCGGTATTCAAAAACAAACATGCTTCGCAATAAGGTTTGGTATTCCGTATCACCTTTTACAGCTTGCTGTTGCACCACCTGAAACAGCAACTCCCATTCTTCATCATCAATTGAGGAGAGCAGGTAATCGCGGCGTTCGCGAATCACACTTTCCAAACACTCACGAAGGATAGGTGGATTTTCTTGCCGCAGACAATCGAACAACAGCCCCAATAAGTTCCGCACATGACCGCCACTAACGCGGCACAGGCGATTTAAGGTTTCTGGAGTATCAAACACCTCTGTTATCAACTCTAGCTGTTTTTCAACTGTCTCGTTGGGGAAGGCTCTCACCAGCACCATCTGCTGCAAGAGTGCCATACCGGGCGCAAATTCCTCGCCATCCCGCTGTCGGATTGGTACCATCGGCAAGACTTTCGGGGTTAGCCCACCTCCTAAGCGATTTTTCAGAGTCTCACAATCATTGGAGAAAATCAACGCCAGCGGAATCGTGTAGACAACGTGGCAATTGAGCTTTCGTAACTGCTCGCCCCGGTCAATAAATAGATACTCTGGCTGCGTGCGCCCAGAGGGTAGGGGACGAATATCCACCCGATCTAGATTATCGACAATCACTACCAGTCCGGCTTTACCCCGTCGCTTTAGTTCGGTGGTTGCACGTTCTAGCAGTTCTTTATTGATGGATTCCAAAATCCCAGCCGTGCGAGGTTCCAGGTATTCCCTCAACCGCCGTCGCAGCTTTGGACTTTCTTTCGTTTTGGCAGTGATTTTGCCAATCCCGACGGATAGTTCTGCCTCGGCTTCGATTTCGATTGGTGTTTGCAAAAAATCGACAATCTCGGTGAAGAGATTGGCAAAGTACCCTGGTTTGAGCTTGATTTTAATCGCTTCGAGACTTTCGCTCACTTGACCGGCTACGCTGAGCAAAATATCTGTAATATCAACGTCAGCCATGTCCAAGTCTTGAGAAGACTCGAAATAAACGACATGAAATCCTTGTTGCTCTAACTCGGACTTTAGCCGCAGCAGTTCTGTGGATTTACCACACCCAATATGGCCTGTAAACAGCTGGCAAGTCGGCTCATTGGGTGAGATGAGTGCGATCGTTCGCTTCAGTGACTCAATGATTTTGCTACCTCTAACTGAGGAAAAATCAATATAGTACTGCCGGTCTTCGACTTCCCCCATGCTTAGGGGCTTGCTAGGATTACAGGCTCTATAAAATCTCGGTAGATCTAGTCCCATAGAAGTCATCTTCCTTCTTTATTGGGTTGAGTACGCCTGACTTTTCAATGAAAAGAAAAGCTCTAAGCAGAAAAAAAGATGCCCCATCACTTTTTTGGACATATCCCAAGCCACTCGCACTCCTTTTTAGGTTCTTCTCTGGCAGCCAGGAAAAATGGCGGCGGCTGTTGAGTATCGAGTTTAACCTGAGATGTTCTCACGGTTGGTCGAGCCAAATCGAGTTTAACCTGAGATGTTCTCACGGTTGGTCGAGCCAACTGGAAATTTCCTGGGTTGATGACCTGAATACTCGCTAAGCTTTGACCTGCCCCGCACAGCAGCATGGGTAAGGTCATGCTTATACTCAACAATTGGTTTTTCATCCCTTTTCTACAGTTTCTAACGCAACTGAGGAGGTCTATGCTCCTCGCTGCCTTTACTTACAACTATTCTTTTGCTGCTGCCTTGAATCAGGATGACTCTGTTATTTCTTTATGAAGAAATGATGTATTTCCCTTTTATAAGTGCTATTGTTAAAGATTGGCTTTAATCCTCCAAAGTCGAAAGTGTGCGCTCTTGTTATGTAAAGACGTTCTGTGCGATCGCAAAGTGTCTGCTATCTTCAGTGACCAGTAACCAGTGACCTGAGAGTCTGAGAGTAGAGATGGCGACACAGCTCAAGAGATTTTGGAAGTTTGCGACAACTTATGACCTCCTGAAATTAGCGAAACCAGCAGATGCAGTAGAGACGGGTGCAGAAGTTTCTAAAGCGGTTTTGGAATTTGCGATCGCATTGGGTTTACTCGCGGCAGTTCCCGCTGCACCAATTGCGGCGGCGGGGCTATCGTTTGTGGGAATTGCCAGGAAAGGGGTGAAGCTGTATCGGGAAAAGACGAATCAGGAGCTAACCCTAGAGGAATGGGTGGCGATCGCATTTCCCCTAGCTTATCTGGAAAGCTTGAATGAATTGGCACAAACTAATGACGTGTTGCAGCAAATCAGTGCAACTCCCATCTCTGAACCCGTCAAACAGCAGTGTGAAAAGCTGGGAGAGTTTCAACTTGATGAGCATCTTGCTAGAAATGGCCTTACCTGCTTTCATGAGTCGGAATTAGCGCGAGAGTTAAATCAGCTGTTATCAACCCAGCTACAACAAGCCGGAATAGCTCAAAATGAAGCTCAGATTTTGACAGCATGGGTGGATTGGGGGACTCACCGACACCTGAAGCAAGCCTTGGAGGATGCAGGGGATTCTATCAGGCAGAGGGCCCAATTGTATGGTGCTGGGCGGAGGCAGGAAGGGGATAAATACGACAGCATCGCCAGGTACCTGACAGAGCAGATTGCCGCTAAGCCTCTGGAAACGGTGTTTGCTGAAAGCTTCACGTTCAAGGACATCTATGTGCCGCTGAATGCAAAACGAGTTGATAAAAATGGGCATGTTGTAGAGACGTTGCATGCAACGAGGTGTGACGCTAACATCATATAGATGCTTCACTCCGAAGAAAGCTTTGTTCAGAATCGCAGATTATGACTTTGCGAGTATATCGCTCTTTCATCACTCTCTCCAGAGTATATTCTGAAACCCTTACAGCAAAAGGCTTTACGCAACAATCAATGTTTCAGGTTTTGTGTGAGGAATTAAAGTCCAAATTCCTAACAATGTCTGGGTTTCAGATTTTGG
>DATNQP010000213.1:0-14101 GCA_036703965.1 Leptolyngbyaceae cyanobacterium | reverse complement strand
GTTAATCAGAGCAGATGCTTCTTTTAAATACTTGGCAGTGTACCGACTTTTAGCCACTGCCAGCATCTCAAACGGAGCTTTTTCACCTAAATCGCTAACTGTACCAATCGCAGCAATCCAGTCTAAATCGGATACATCTGTGAGTGACGAACACAACTCCCAAACTAGCAGTGATGTATTAGGGATGGGTTCCCAACTGGAGTTTAGACTAAGACAGAATAAAGAGGTGCATTACTAGAAATTGAATGCACTCAAAAATGAGGGAGCGAAAATTTCTGATTAAGGGGATTTTTTGGCGGTTTTTCTCGGGCGAGAAAACCCTTTTTTGACCGTGGGATACCGAATTCTACGTCGCCGTTGTTTTCCTTTAATCCAACCAGGAGATTTACCTCGAAGTTTGGGAGGACTAGCCGGTGTACCTAAGAGGGCTAAAATGCTCCCAAAAGATTGAGCCACCCGTCCAGGAGTGAGCTTGACCTGAGATTTCTGCCAAGGAAGAGGACGCTGTGCGACAAGGTGACGAGCCAACCATAATTGCCAAGTGACAATCGGCATTAAATCGCTCCATCGATCGCATTGATCGGGTGTACTTAATGCAGGAACTGTCCAATGAAGACGATTTTTGGCAAAACGATACCAATGGTCGATCGCAAACCTTTGCAAATATAGCCGCCAAACTTCTGCGATAGTCGGCATGGATAATCCCACAAATGCTAACCACATCGGCTTAGAAACCCTGGCACAACCATCGAGAGTCAGTCGTTCTACCAAGAGAATCGACATCGGATGAGCAGGGGATAAACGAAAATGCAAATTGTGCCAAACCTGCACTCGCACTTTCCCCAATTTTGGGTCATCCATCTCAACTTGTTGTACCGGGGAACTCCAAGTCATTGGGTCGTTAAATTTGAATTTATCACCGTGAACCTTGGGTCTACCCCGACCCTCATAGGTATCAGGTACACCCCACAAACATAAATTCGAGCGCAAACGCATCAGTTTATCGACAGGCAGCTCCGCGGTTTGATTGACAAACGGCGCACAACCGTATTCGCTATCCCACAAGGATAGTGCTCTTGATGGTAGGTGGGAACTCACGCTCGATAATTGCTGAACAGAAGAGAGAGATGGGACTGTCCCAACTGGTAATTCTCTCGTGTAATAGTGGCAGGGCCCAACTCCCCTGTGCTTCCGGTATCCACGCCAATGTACTATAGCCATATCCCACAGTCACGCTCATGATCGCCCAATGGTGATGGCGAATGTTCATAAGTACGTTCTTTCAGAGTTTTGGCAAACGGTCTTGACCAACTGGTGTGATCGCCTGCGAGGACAATTCGTTCTGACTGCGGGATTTGTGAGATGTAAAGCTTCATTAACTGTTGTCGATCGGGCCGAGTATCTTGTAGCGCCTCGTAGACGCTCGACCATTGACGACGAAACGCTATAGATAAGGAAAAATCGGCTAAACTTTGAGCTGTTCTCGTCAGCAAGAGTGCATCCATTAATTCAAAGGTAGCATCTTGGGCTTTGCATAGATTCTTGTAGATAGCTTGACGAAATTCTATCAGTTGAGTGACAACATTCATAGCGGTTGATCGGGGTTGGTGAGACTTCTTCGATTTTCCGTCATCCGGGTCAATTCAGGCATGAGCTGACCCGGTATTTTTTTCTGTTGTGACTCAAGAAATTAGGGTGCTTTGGCGTGTTTTTTTCGGGAGACTTCCCGCTGTTAAAGAGAACGTCAACGGTCCCTGGACTTCTATCTTATGGTTGAGCCTCATAACTTGTCGCCAGCGACCGTTGACGTTTTTGAGTGCAGTGACGATCGCGGTTTAATAGCTGTTTAGTCTAAACTCCAGTTATTATTCACAGCGATGTCATTCACACTCCCCCGCACTTATGGGCAGCTCTTTGGGAATTCGTAGTCAAGCCCAAGCCAGTCGATTATCGTCGCATGGGACTGGGAACTCACCTATTACAGTTTGCGATAAAGAAAATTCGTCAACGGGGAATCAAGCGAATCTGCGGTTCTCTAACTTAAGAAGATATCAACAATAATCCCAACCTTGTCAAATGGTACAAGAAGCATGGATTTGAAATACTTCCGCCTTCACCGGAGAACATCGAAAATGCAGTTTGCGGAATTTCTATGGATTTAGAATAGAAATCAAATTAATTACGTCTTGTGATCGCATAAGCTTGTTCTTGAGGGCGATCACTGCGTTCGAGCCAACCTGTGAGAAGGGCCCTTCGTTACTGCATTTTTTCCGAACTGGGAAAGTCTGACCTGATAATGGTTTGCGCCGAAAATTTCCCCGGATACGAGGGAAGTTTTGATTAAACTCAAAAGCGATCGCTAGCTATATTTTTAGCTTAGAATAGTACAGCGATTGCTGTGCCAGTTACCTAAGTCCCGATCTTGCCTGAATCTGGTACCCCTCCGAATCTTCGTTATCGCCAACAAACGGGTCTGAACACAGGGGCGGAATATCGGCTAATTCCTCCGCCTGCACACGATCTATGCAAGCTTTCAATTTTTTAGCTAGCACTTGTACCTGAGGTTCTTTTAACATATCTAGGTGGTTGCCTGGAACCTCCTGTATCTCGACGCCTCCTAAAGCCAGAGCACCCCAGCCCAAATCGGAAAACTGGTCATACCTTACGGCTTGGTCGGTAGTGCGGAAGAGGGTAACTTGACCTGGATAGGCTTTTAGTGCATATTCACTAGCTAGCTTATTGTTGGCTTCTACAATCAGTGAGTAATGGAGTGCATAAGGCATAGGAAGCTTAAACTTCAAGTAAAATTTTTCCGCCACCTTCAGGAAGAAGGGTTTAATCCATTTAAGATTTTTCTGGATTTTATACTTGACTTTGCTCATTATGTAGGCAAGCTTTTCCTTCATTTCAAGTTGGGAAAGCTTCTTCAAATGTATCTCGAAGCTGTGAAAACCTAAGCTTTTTACAGAGAGTGCGGGACAGGATGTGTCAAATAAAACCAGCAGACCTACCTTCTGATCTTGCCTAACTAGCTGTTGGGCTATTTCATAGGCTACTATGCCAGCAAAAGAGAAACCAGCCAGAAAATAAGGTCCCTCCGGTTGGAGAATTCGCATTTCTTTGATGTAGTGAGCTGCCAGCTCTTCAACGCTCCAAGTGTGGAGAGCTTGTTTTGTGTCTTTAGTTTGTGTTGCTAACCAATAATCCAGCCCATAAACCGGTTGGTCTGAACCCAGATGACGTGCAATATTGCGGTAATGCTCTTGACCTTTGCCAAGAGAGTGGATACCGAAAAAAGGTGGTTGGGAACCGCTCGGTTGAATTGGCACTAAGGAAAACCAAGGAGATGACCATCCTGACTGGTGAAGAATCTTAGCCAGTTGCTCAACGGTTGGTGATTGGAAGAGGGCAGCCAAAGGGAGATTTTTCCCGAAGGCTTTCTCGATTTGTGCCAATAGGCGCACGGCTAGGAGGGAGTGTCCTCCCACGTCAAAGAAATTGTCCTTCACACTAATGGGCTTTTTGCCTAAAACGTTTTCCCAAATTTTTGTTAGTTGAATTTCTAAATCATCGCTGGGAGGCACAAAGGTTTCTTCTGGCTTTTGCCTGAAGCTGGTTGGGACACCATTCTTGTCAAACAGCCGATTAGGTTCTATTGCTGTGAAGAGTGGCAGCAATAAGAGGTGCTGTTCTGGATTTGCAACAATGCTTTCCAGCAAAGTCTGAAAATCCCTTAGCATCTGGTTGATAGTAGTATCATTGAACAAATCAGTTTTGTAATCGAGTATCCCTGTTAGTCTTTCTTCCTTCTCCTCCATGGACAGAGACAAATCAAAATTCGAGGAGCCATTGTGTACATCCAGGGAACTAACTGTTATTCCTGGTAACTTTAGGGGCTGACTTGATAGATTGTGTAAGACAAACATCACTCGAGGCAGGGGCGTACGAACTAGATTTGGGAAATCCGCTAGCTTCTGAAAAGGCAGGTCTTGGTGTTCATGTGCTCCCAAGGCTACTCGGCGTACTCGAGCAACGAGTTCCCGAAAGTTTTGACTCCCGGACAACTCAGTACGCATCACAACTATATTGTTGAAGTACCCGATTAGCCCCTCGGTCTCCACTCGGTTGCGACATGCTACGGGTGAGCATACAATGATGTCTTCTTGCCCTGTATATCGGTAGAGCAAAGTCTTAAACGCTGCCAGCAAGGTTATGAAAAGAGTAACCCCTTCCCGCTCGCTCAGCACCTTGAGGGCATTGGTTAGGTCCTTAGTTAGTACCAGGGATTTACGCGAACCTTGGTAGTTCTGGACTGGAGGTTTTGATCTGTCTATGGGTAATTCTAGCGCAGCAATGCTGCCGTCCATCTGCTGCTTCCAGTAGGAAAATAGGGATTCTAGAACCTCACCTTGTAGCCATTGTAGTTGCCAGACAGCAAAGTCCGCATACTGAATAGGCAGGTCAGGAAGTGGCGAGGGCTTTCCGGTGGAAAAAGCTTCATAGATATCTGTAAGTTCCCGAAAGAATATATTAAAAGACCAGCCATCAGAGACAATGTGGTGCATTGTCAGGAGTAGTATGTGTTCCTCTTCAGCCAAGCACAGAAGTTTGACGCGCAACAACGGTCCTTGAACTAGGTCAAAAGGTTCCTGAGCCTCCTCATTTGCCAACCACTGAGCTTCGGTTTCCCGCTTGCTCTCATGGAATTTCTGGAGGTCTGTCACTAACAGGGTCAAGGTTTGATCGGCAGAGATGACCTGAACAGCTTGCCCATTCTTTACCGAAAAGGTAGTTCGTAGGATTTCGTGGCGTCGCACAATTTCCTCTATGCTCTGCTCCAGTGCAGCCACGTTAAGCGGACCCACTAGGCGAAAGGCTACGGGAATGTTATAGACAGAACTGTTGGGTTCCAACTGAGCAAGAGACCAAAGGCGTTGTTGAGCAAAGGACAGAGGTAGATTGCCAATCCTGGGAACAGGGGAAAGGGGTATGGAAGTGGTACTTGCAGCCATGTTTCTTTGGCGCAGCAACGAGAGAAGTTCTGCCTTGTACTCAGTCAGAGAGTCACGCAGTTCTGGCGTCAGTATAGCCTTTGGGGCACGAATGCGTAGCTGGTCGCCATCAGCCCACAACTTTACACCCCGCTGGGATAGTTCCGCTAAGAGTTCGTCTAAGTTCATAGTGTGATTTCCTCCACATCATCACTGAGGTCTGAGAATGGATCGTCTGATAGGATTATGCTAGCTAAGGCTAATTGCTCAAGCACTAGACCTGCCAGATGTGCAATGCTGGAGCGATCAATGAATGTCATTACAGGCAGGTTCACGCCCAAATCAGTCATAAGCCGATTATTCAGCTCAATACCCATCAAGGAGTCAAGGCCCTGTTCAATCAAAGATTGATTTGGATCTGGACGATGGGATATAGGGAGAGCAAGGACTTGGGTCATCCGCTCCAGGAGGTAATCAACCATTAGTTCCTTACGCTTATCTGTGGGCAAATCCTTCAATCGTTGTAAAAGCTCATTCTTTTGTGCAGACGGTTGCTTTGTTTCTTCTTCTTCCTGTGGAGTTGCCTCACAAATTAATTCTGAGAACAGCGACAGTGGACGATTTGAGTTTAAATGCTGTGTAAATACCGACCACTCGAATGGTAAAACACCAACCTGTGCTAAATTTTGTCCTACCAACTGTTCTAGTACCTGCATTCCCTGCTCTGGAGCAATGGTACTCACTCCCTGAGCAGTCAAACGATCGTGGTTGCGAGCGCTCAGGTTAGCCGCCATTCCAGAATCGCCCCATGGTCCCCAGTTAATGCTCAATCCTGGCAGTCCTAGGGATCGGCGATAATGGGCTAGGGTATCCATGAACGCATTGGCTGCGGCATAATTTCCTTGACCGGGTGAACCTAGTAACGAGGCAGTTGAGGAAAATACCAAGAAGAAATCCAGGTGCTGTTTCTTTGTCAGTAGGTGCAGGTTCCAAGTTCCTTGTACCTTAGGAGCCATTACCCGTGTGAAGCGCTCCCAATTTTGTTGTAATAGTATTCCATCGTCAAGAACACCCGCAGCATGAACTATCCCTCGCAGAGGTGGCATTGATACCTCAATCCCCTCAAAGATTCTGATTAAGTCCTCTTCATTGCATACGTCGGCTTGAGCAACTTGAATTTTGGCTCCTACGTGCTTCAGTTGGCTTATGGTTTCCTGCGTCTGACTTGACGCCCCGCTACGCCCGATTAGCACCAATTGTCTGGCTCCCTGTTCCACCATCCACTGGGCAACCTTCAACCCCAAAGCTCCTAGACCACCAGTAATCAGATAGGTAGCATCCGATCTGAGGGTTAACTTTTGAGATGCTGGCAGCTGCTTCTGCACCACACGAGCAACATAACGGTTTCCATCCCGGAACGCTAAATAGTCTTCTCCTTGTGAATTCTCAATCTCCGCTAACAGCTTTGTTGCTTCATCTTCAGTTACTTCAGAAGCTAAATCTAGCATTCCTCCCCAAAATTTAGAATGTTCCAGAGCAACCACTTTACCCATTCCCCACAAAGAAGCTTGAGCCAGTCCCGGAAGCGAGGAACCAACTGGTACTGCCCCTCGCGTTACCAACCACAATCGGGGCGAGGCTGAATGGTTGTGCTTGACCAGAGCTTGTAGTAGATGCAAGACACTACCAACACCTAGAACCTGAGCCTGTTCTAGAGAGGAGAGGCTCAATTCATTTGCCAATCCTGCTTGTAAACTCCACAGGTAAACAACTCCTTGTAAAGGGTGATCGCTCGTCGTTAAAGCTTCTTGAAAAAGACGATCAAAGTCGGCTGGCCTGGAAGGGTTGATGCTCCAAGCTTGAGTTTCTTGGGTCTGATAGGTGTTTCCAGCATAGACCAAAATGGGGTTGTGGCCCCGTTCGTACAAGAGTTTGGCTAGGGTTTGTCCTACCCCCCCCAAGTCAGCAAAAATTAGCCAACTGCCAGATTTATAAAGTTTGTTTTTCTCTGTGGTTGTCGTCAACTGTCGCGGCTTGGGGTGCCATTTTACCTCATAAAACCAATTTTTGATAGATGCTGCTATTAGCTGCTGTTGGTTTTCCTTAAACAATAGTTCTAAAAGCTTAGGTAGTAATTTCAACTCATCGTCTGAAAGTTTTCCTCTAGTTTCTAAATGCTGAGCTAATTGTTGGGTATTGCCGTTGAGCAGAAGGTTAACAATTGGGGTCTGAGCATTTTCTTGAGATAAAAACGCTACTTTTTGATGCCCATTTTCCATTAACTCTACCCAATAGCGCTGCCGTTGGAATGGATAAGTTGGTAGTTGGAGATGCCCTCGTGAATAATCCCGATCAAAACTTGACCAATCTATAGATCCTCCACGCACGTATAATTCTCCCAAACTTTGGAGTAACTGCTGCCAATCCGAATGTCCTTGACGCATACTGGGGAGCCAAATTCCCACTCCTTCTGGCAGACAGCGACGGCCCATTCCCAACAAAGTAGGCTTTGGACCTATCTCCACAAACACCTGAAACTGCTCCTGATGAAGAGTCTCCATGCTTGTCGCAAATCTCACTGGCTTTCGTACATGGCTTAACCAGTAATTAGGCGTAGCTATCTCGTCTTTGATTATTCCACCTGTGACATTTGAAATTAAGCCTATTTGTGGAGATGAGTAACTAACTTCTAAGGCAATTCGCTCAAAAGTTGGCAGCATTGGCTTCATCAAGGGGGAGTGGAAGGCATGGGAGACATTTACTTTTTTTGTCTCAATACCTTCTTGTCTAAGGCTTTCTGCAACGCAGCGGACTGCTTCGGAATTTCCAGAAATTACCATACACTCAGGACCGTTAAGAGCAGCGATCACCACATCTGGGGCATAGGGTTGAATCGCTGCTGCTACCCGGGCCTCATCCGCAAACACTACCACCATCTCACCACCCGGAGGTAATGCCTGCATTAAACGCCCTCGTTCGGCAATCAGCTTCAAGCCATCTTCCAGACTAAATACCCCCGCTACACAGGCGGCGACATACTCACCCACACTATGACCTATTGCTACCGCTGGTTCTATCCCCCAGGATTTCCATAGTTTGGCTAAAGCATATTCCAAGGCAAATAAAGCGGGTTGGGTATAAGCGGTCTCATTTAAGGGGGAACTCATCCCTGGTTCGGGATACAGGACTGAGAGCAGAGGTTTTTCTAAATAGGGACGCAGAATTTCATCGCAGCGGTCAAGGGTTTTGCGGAAGGTCGGCTGATTTTCATAGAGTTGGCGTCCCATGCCTACATACTGGCAACCCTGACCAGTGAATAAAAAGGCAATCTTCGGGCGTTTCCGGCTGGTCACCTTTCCACTTATCAGCCCTACACTCTCCCTTCCGTCGGCAAACGCACTCAATTGTTCACGCAGTTCTACGGTAGAGTCAGCGACTACAGCTAGGCGGTAGTCAAACTGCGATCGCCCAGTGTTAGCGGTAAAGCAAATATCTGCCAGAGACTCTGTAGGATGGTTAGCTAAAAATTTCTCATAACTCTGTGCCAGTTCCTTCAGGGCATTTTCACTTTTTGCTGACAGGGTAAGAATGTGCAAGGGACGCTCAACCTGATTGGTGGCTGAGGTCTGTATCGGTGCTTCTTCCAGAACAACATGGGCATTAGTACCTCCAAAACCGAAAGAACTTACCGCAGCTAGGGCTAGGGCTACCCCCTCTGGCCAAGGACCCAGAGTTTGCTGAACTTTCAAGGGAAGCTTGTCAAAATGAATATAAGGATTCGGCTCCCTGAAATGCAGGCTCGGCGGAATCTGCCGATGTTTGAGCGACAGCGCCACTTTAATTAACCCAGCAATCCCCGCTGCTGCCTCCAGATGTCCAATATTGGTCTTAACTGAACCTACAGTGCAGTAGTGTCCAGAAGGGCGATCGTTGGTCAGCACTGCTCCCAGAGACTTCATCTCTATCGGGTCGCCCAACTTCGTGCCTGTACCATGAACCTCGACGTACTGAACCAGACCTGGCGATACTTCAGCCAGTCGGTAAGCTTCCCGTAGAACAGCCTCCTGTGCCCACGGATTTGGAGCGGTGAGCCCATTACTGCGCCCGTCCTGATTGACCGCGCTACCTCGAATTACAGCATAGATGGGATCTGCATCGGCGAGAGCTTGCGAGAGGGGTTTTAAGACGACGACACCAAGACCCTCGCTGCGAACGTAGCCATTAGCTCGGGCATCAAAGGTTTTGCAACGACCATCGGGAGCCATAAACCCTGCTTTGGCGAAGCTAACTGTAACCGATGGCGATAACATAATATGCACGCCCCCCGCCAATGCCAGGGTGGACTCTCCACTCCATAAACTCTGGCAAGCAAGGTGAACGGCAACGAGGGAAGAGGAGCAGGCCGTATCAATCGCCATACTTGGTCCCTGGAAATCAAACACATAAGAGATGCGGTTGGCTATAATAGCATTAACGTTACCTGTTGGGGTATAGGGGTCAAGATGAAGGGGTTTTCCTATCAGAAGCTCGTAGTAATCAAAGCTCGATACTCCTATAAATACACCAGTTCGAGTTCCTGCCAGACGATCCGGTATCTGTCCAGCATCTTCTAGAGCTTCCCACACTACCTCTAGTGAGATTCGCTGCTGGGGATCCATGCTGGCGACTTCTCGTGGAGCGATACCGAAAAACTGGGGATCAAATTGATCGACCTGCTTCAAAAAACCACCCCAGTGGGTATTGATTTTGCCCGGTGTTGCCGATGTGGAATCGTAGAAAGCTTTTGCATCCCAACGCGATTTGGGTACCTCGGTAATGGCATCTATGCCATCGCACAGAAGCTGCCAAAATTCAGCCGGATTATTAGCACTGGGGAAACGACATCCGATTCCAGTAATTGCAATAGGTTCTCTACTCATCCTCTTTCTCCTTGATTCTATTGTTCTACATGCTGCAATTAGGAGTGCGATTTTGTTAGAATTTACAGGACAAATGTGACTGGGAGTGCCTTCAAACTCCGCAAGATCATATGCTTCCTCCATTCCAGCGTTTCAGTTTGGAACCGAAGATTGGGTAACTGTTGTACTAGTGCGTTGATTGCTATCTGTCCTTGGCTACGTGCCTGGGCAGCCGCAACGCAATAATGAATTCCACTGCCAAAAGCGAGGTGGCAGTTTTCGCTCCGAGTGAAATCGAGGCAATCAGGATTGGGAAATTGGGCTGGGTCGCGATTAGCGGCTCCCAGACAGAGGAACACCTGCTCTCCCGATCTAATTGTTTGACCACCGATTACTACATCTTCAAGGGCTTCTCTAGCGACGATCTGCGTTGAGCTATCGTACCGTAGCAGTTCCTCCACAGCGCTTTGAATGATGTTTGGCTCTTGCTTAAGCTTTTCCATCTGTTCGGGGTGACGAAGTAAAGCAAGCATACCGTTACCTATCAGATTTGATGTAGTTTGTTCACCGGCACTGAATAAAACAATACAGATAGACAATAGCTCATCTTCACTGAGATGTTCCCCCTGGTCTCTACCAGCAATCAGGAAACTCAGCAAGTCGTCCTGTGGGTTTTTTTCTCGTTCTGCGATCAGACCCTGGAAGTATTCGATAAACTTCTGAGAAATCTGATTCAGGTACTCATACCCCTCTAATGATATCAGCGGTTCAAAGATATGGTGAAACAACTCGTCCGACCATCGATGCAACTGGTTGTGATCTGCCTCTGGTACTCCTAACATTTTGGCGATCACGATGGTTGGTAATGGGGAAGCAAAATCGGCAATGATGTCCATAAAGCCGGTATACCGAACTTTGCTGAGCAGCTCCTCCACAGTGGTACAAATTAGGGGGCGGATACGTTCACCTGTCCAATGCAAGAGGGCTTTGCTAGCTATCCTCCGCAGTCTAGTATGATCAGGTGGATCTAAAAACAATAACCATTTACTGATCGCGATTGTCAG
Source organism: Leptolyngbyaceae cyanobacterium (assembly GCA_036703965.1). Taxonomy (GTDB): domain Bacteria; phylum Cyanobacteriota; class Cyanobacteriia; order Cyanobacteriales; family Coleofasciculaceae; genus DATNQP01. Next base: position 3,148 of record DATNQP010000213.1, on the reverse strand, counting down.
CGAATCAAATTCTAGTTGCTCGATGCGTTGACCTTTTTCTGCAAGTCGTTTGGGCAGTTGGTCTGTACGAAATCGAGGGTCCCATAAAACCGCTTTTACATCAATATAACGAGTCAGGACCCACATTCCCATAACACTTTTATGGATGGGTTCTTCAGAGCGAAGGCGATGGTACATGGGGTAAGGATTCTGATAGAAGTCTGGGTGAAAGGGATTAAAATTAATTGTTTTTACTCCACTTAATTTCTGCGTTTTTAGTGAGCCTGTAGTGTGTTCATTTTGGTTAAAAATTATATCCATGTTTTAAAAACTCTCTCAATTATAGTCAATTAAAAAATTAGCTCGAACTCAATTCAAAGATAGTTAAACTATTATTTGTATTAAATATTTTTACAAACTTAGTCTACTTCTTATATTGAGAGCAGAGAAAAAACACTTCATTTTTTCATTATGCGTGTAGGGCTTGTGGGCTTATACATCTCTGAACTTTGATAATACTTTAGTGTTGCAACATTGGACTAACTTGCCGTAATTATGGTGCAAACGATACTGGCAACGACTTCAGTCCGCGTATGTTAATGTTCTTGCGCCACTCCAACTTGTCTGTATTCAGCTTTAGATTAGGTAGCCGTTGCACCAGTGTGCTAATCGCGATCTGACCTTGCAGCCGTGCCAGTGGAGCACCCAAACAATAGTGAATGCCATCACCAAAAGCAAGGTGATGGTTCGGCGCTCGGAGAAGATTAAGGCGATTGGGGTTGGGAAATTGGGCTGGATCGCGGTTGGCAGCCCCTAATGATACTAGGACATTATTTCCAGCTTGAAGGGTTTTATTGCCGATCGTGACATCTTCTAGCGCGATTCGGGCTGTTTGCTGCACTGGGCTGTCGTATCGCAAAATTTCCTCAACAGCACTTTGGATAATGGTTGGATTACGTTTTAGCAGTTCCATTTGATCTGGGTTACGTAACAAAGCCAACATTCCGTTGCCGATTGTATGCACCGTAGTCTCTTCACCTGTCACAAACAAAACCATACAAACGGACAACAGCTCGTCTTCACTTAGTTTGTCTCCTTGGTCTCTAGCACCAATGAGAGCACTGATCAGGTCTTCTTGCGGTCTTTTTCGCCGTTCTGCAATCAGATCTCGGAAATAATCTGTAAACTTGATCGCCACATGATTCAGTTCCTCATAATCCTCTAGTGACATCAGTGGATCAATGATCCGAGACAGTACATTCGACCACTGACCTAGCATTTCGGCCTCCTCGGCAGGAACACCCAGCATTCTAGAAATCACAATCACAGGTAGGGGACAGGATAGATCGATAACGATGTCCATAACTCCCGTAGCCTGAGTTTTGTTGATTGCCTTATCTACAATCTCATGGACTTGGGGACGCATCTGCTCAACGAGTCTGGCTGAGAAGGCTTGGTTCACCAGCCCTCGCAGGCGGGTATGATCTGGCGGATCTAAGAAAAAAAAGAATTTGCCTGACATCTGCGCAATGGTGTGAAGGCTTTTCTGCTGCTGTTCAAGGTAATGGCACTTATTTTCTATCCGTTTTGGTACTCGATCAGCGCAAAAACGTGAATCGCGTAGAATTGCCTTTACATCAGCGTAGCGGGTGAGTACCCACGTATCAAAACTTTGGTGTACAGGATCTTCAACCCGAAGGCGGTGATAGGTCGGATAAGGATCTACTTGAAACTCAGCCAGCCAAGGATTAAATCTAAAGGCTTTTGCAGCTCCCAGTTGTTGAGTCTTGCCAGAACTAATGTCTGCTGAACTTTGCTTGGCTATTGGATCCATTGCGACTTCCTCATTAGGTATGGACGTGAGAAGCTAATTGCATAAACAACTAGTCGGCTGATTCTAAGTATTGAGTTACCGCATTGATCGTGGGGTACTCCCAGAACAAAATCGGCTCAAGGTCTCGGTTTAGCCAATCTGCCAATTGATTCGTCAGGCTAACTGCCACTGACGAATCCAATTTGTAGTGGGCAAAAGGTTCCTCAATATCTATGTCATCAGGATTGATTTTTAAGTATGTGGCTAGTTTCCCAACTAACCATGTTTCAATCTCTGACGCTGTAGGCATTTGGGTAACTTCAGGCTTTTTGCTCGCCATCTTTTTATATCTCCTTCAATAAGTTTTTATACTTTTTCAAACTCGTTTTCAGCAACCTCTAGGCAGCATCGGTGTCGTTGGAAAGGATAAGTCGGTAGTTGGAGACGACGACAAGGGAAATCTCTATAAAAAGCAAACCAATCTATCACCCCTCCACGCACGTATGCTTCTCCAAAACTATGGAGCGTTGCTTGCCATTTCTCTGGCGGGTGATTTAAACTGGGCAAAACAAGTTCCACGACAAGCCGTTTACGGCTCATCACCTTGCCAGTAATCAGTTTTACAGTCTCCTTTCTAGCTAAAAATTCACCCAATTGCTCGCCCAGTTGTACGGTAGAATCAGTGATTACAGCGAGACGGTAATCAAACTGCGATCGCCCAGTATTCGCAGTGAAACAAACATCGGCCAACGATACTATAGGATGAGTGACCAGAAACTCTTGATAGCGAGAGGCTAGCTCCCGCAGAGCCTGTTCACTTTTTGCAGATAGGGTTAGCAAGTGTAGGGGATGTTCCATTTCACTGACTGTTGGCTTCTGCAAAGGAAATCCTTCTAACACCACATGGGCATTGGTGCCACCAAACCCCAAGGCGGTTACTCCCGCCACGCGTCGGTCGAAACCAGCAGTCCAAGGTTGAGCTTCGGTTGGGATGGAAAATGTTGTTCCTTCCAGAGAAATATATGGATGCAGTTGGTTGAAGTGCAACTGAGGGGGGAGTTCTCCGTGTTGCAGCGATAGCACTACTTTAATCAAGCTAGCTATCCCAGCCGCAGCCTCCAAATGTCCTATATTGGGCTTGACCGAACCTAGCACACAAGGCTGATTCGGTGTTCGGTTTTGCATCAACACTGCTTTGAGAGACTTCACCTCGATCGAGTCTCCCAGAACTGTTGCAGTGCCATGAGTCTCGACATAGCTAATCTCTGAGGGGGATACCCCAGCATTTTCCAGCGCTCTACGGATTACTAACTGCTGAGCAGCCCCGTTGGGTGCGGTCAGTCCATTGCTGAGTCC
>DATNQP010000212.1:0-5568 GCA_036703965.1 Leptolyngbyaceae cyanobacterium | reverse complement strand
GTTCTCTCCCATTGAAGAAGCCGAGAAAGCCAGAGATATGCTTCAAGCTTTGCCCTTTGTACAAGAAGTCATTATCAACAGCGCTCAAGGTAACTCCCTCAACCTGGTAGTCAAGCCCCAAAGCGATGCTTTAATGACCATTCAGCAATCGTTGAAAGACGTTGGTTTACCAACTTTCGGAATTGCTCAAGCGCGACCGAGTTTAGATGATGTCTACCTCGCCGCCACCGGACGAACCCTAATGGATGCCGAACTCGCCGCCGCCGGAACACGCGACCCCAAAGCAGAAAAAAAACAAAATATGCGGTAGCTTACGCTCAAAAACTGCAAGTCTGATTGTGTATTGTAGGACAGGTAAGATGCCTGTCATTCTAAGACTCTACAAGCGCCAATAAAATTCCTTTGAAAGACAGCAAAAATTCAAATGACTAGAACTGTTACTCCATCTCAATCTGAAATCAACTGGCAACCCGAAGTAGCCAGTCAAATCCCGGTTACTGATAAACCGGGGCTAGGTGAATTTATCCAAGAAACTCTGGCTCTCACCAAGCGTCTATTCATTCAATTGCAACGGCGTCCTTCAACATTAATTGCGGGAATCATCCAGCCGCTAATGTGGCTGATTCTATTCGGAGCCTTATTTCAAAACGCCCCTCAAGGGCTGTTTGGCAAGGGTCTTTCGTATGGACAATTTTTAGGTGCTGGTGTGATTGTCTTCACCGCCTTCGCTGGCGCACTGAATGCTGGGTTGCCAGTTATGTTTGACCGAGAATTTGGGTTCTTGAACCGCTTACTGGTAGCACCTCTTGCCTCTCGCTTCTCCATTGTTGCTGCCTCAGCGATTTACATCATTGCCCTCAGCTTGATTCAAGCCGTGGCAATTGTTGCAGCCAGCGCCTTTTTGGGAGCAGGTTTACCGAATCCAGTGGGTTTGGGAATTATTGCCCTAATTGTCTTCCTGCTGGTTGTGGGTGTTACGGCTTTGAGTTTGGGGCTGGCTTTCGCCTTACCTGGTCACATTGAGCTAATTGCGGTAATTTTCGTCACGAACTTACCCTTACTATTTGCTAGCACTGCCCTTGCACCTCTATCCTTCATGCCGGGATGGTTACAGGTTGTAGCAAGTCTCAATCCTCTCAGCTATGCGATTGAGCCAATTCGCTATCTTTATCTCCACAGTGACTGGTCGCTGGGAAGTATCGTAATGCAAACTCCTTGGGCGTCAATTACCTTTGGTGTAGCACTTCTGGTGCTGCTGGCTTTTGATGCAGTAGTGTTGCTGGCAATCCAGCCGCTACTACGCCGTCGGTTTGCTTAAATGAAATCAATGAAATCATTGAATTAGCCTATTACGCTGTAACTGCCATGAAGATAAGTAACCCGTTGGTTTGTTCATTCGCCTCAACACGCCTCGCTGCTGTTGCTGTAGGGGGAAGCGTTTGTGCATTAGCGATCGCTATCACTTCTGCTGTACTGCCTCAACCCGCTTCGGCACAATCAGCCGCAAGTCTTCAATCTCCGAGCAATGTGACATCTCAGCAAAATGAACAAGAAGGGATTGGACAAAGTGGGGATTTAAACGTCTTTGACTTAATTCATCGCGCCCAGATGGGCACTGGCGAGCTGACAGACCCGAGTCAGAGTATAACTGATGCTGCCGCTAAGTTCCGACTTGAACGACAACAACAGCTTGGCATCCCTCAGCCGCCCGACAGCGAACAGCTGGTAAAACCAGAAAGTCAGCTTATAAATTCTCCTGTGGGACAGTAATCAATTCTTCTCAAAACTATCTAATCAGTAGGGGCACGGCATCCCGTGCCCCTTGCCTTATTGATAAGCGATATAACGCACATTCCGCACCCCTCAACTGTCACATCGGCTTTCCCAAGCCTTATATTTATTTGCTCAATTTTCTACAGTCAAGATAATTTACTCATAATGTCAGGAATTTCTTTGCTATGTAGAGTTCCGTTCTCAATTACATAAGCCAAACAGTTCGTCGAACTAAGGGTTCAAAGAAAGTGAGATTTGGAATCCCAGACCAAGAGCGCAAGCAGGGCGGGGAGGATGTCAATAAATGCAAAACTTGTATCAAGCTACTGTAAAGCTAATAATCAATAACATAAAAGAGCCTAAAAATACAAGTATTATCTGAAAACTCTGAAAAATCCTGTATTTAAACCAGGCTTTACTTATATTTAACCCTCAATTATTAACGACTTAATATTGAGAACATTTAATAGATATTCAGATGTTCACAAGTTATGACCTAAAGGGAAAGCATTAATGACGCTTTTGCTTAAGGGGCATCCTGACAGTTATCGCCCCACCATCAGGCGTCCTTGTTGTGATTTTTTACACTTAGTTGATACCCACGTCACGCAGAGAGAACCAACAGGGCAACTACTCTGGATAACAGTCGGTCTGCTTAGTACTCTGTTTGTTGCGGAATTGTGTACAGGGCTACGTACACATAGTTTGTCACTCTTAGCCGATGCGGAACATCTGTTGTCAGATGTTATAGCCCTGGGAATATCACTAGCAGCAACAAGGCTTGCTCAGCGACCAGCGACAGAACAAGCAACGTTTGGACATCGCCGTGTAGAAATTCTGGCGGCTTTGGTGAATGGTTTCGCGTTATTAGCGATCGCGGCTTTCATTGCCAAGGAAGCGGTGGGACGCTTGCAATCACCCGAACCCGTACTCGGCTTGCCGATGTTAATCGTAGCAGGAGCTGGATTGGCAGTAAACAGCATCAACATTGCCCTACTGTACAAAGCCAGCCGTAATGACTTGAATATCCGAGGAGCTTTCCTCCATGTTGTAGCAGATACAGCCAGCTCCGTAGGCGTGATTCTCGCCGCCTGGGTAGTTTACTTGTTCAACTGGACTTGGGTAGATGCGGCAGTCAGTTTACTGATTGCCTTTTCAGTCAGTTTCAGTACCCTACCCCTGGTTAGGGATAGCCTCGAAGTGCTGATGGAGTATGCACCTCGCTCAATCAAGCCTGCCAGGGTGGAAGCGGCTTTGAAATCGTTTGAAGCAGTTTGTCAGGTAGAAAAGCTGCACATCTGGACAATTGGTTCTGGTCAAGTGGCTTTGTGTGCCCATCTTACCGTTGATGCGATTGGTGGTGGAGAGCGCGATCGCTTAGTTAAGCAGCTACAAACCTACCTTGAGCAAGAGTTTGATATTCGTGAATCCACTTTGCAGCTTACTCACCGTGATTCTACGGAGATTAGAGAGCTTCACCCTCTACTGAGTGGAAATTTAATTACCAGACTAAACAGGATGCATGGAGATTTTAATGATAAATCGTAGACAACTAAATGATTGAGATTGGGTTCACCTTTCTGATTTTCTAAGTCATAAATTATGCGTTTAAATCAGCTTCCTGCAATTATTGGATTGACCACGGTAGCTGTATTTTCTACTCAGCTAGCTGGGCAAGCTAATACAACTACCTATCAGATTGGCTCTGGCACCACTAGCCTAAGTCTTGATGTCAATCTGCTAGAATCCCTCGGTTTGTCTTTTAGTTCAGCAACAGATACCGTTACCCCAGCAACTGGATTTAACTTTGGCTTTGGTATCCTTCCTCCTAGTTCAAATCCAAGTGTTCTGGGCACTGACTTTACTTTTAGCTACGATGATGCGACGAGTGCTTTTACTCCCCTAAGCGGTACTCTTGAACACTCTGGCAGCTTACTGTTTAACGTAAACACCAATAAACTTACGCTCTTCCCTACTCTGGAAATTGGCAACTTTTCCATCGGGTTTGATGGTGGTTTCTTCATCAGAGATTCCTTCAGCACTGGACTGCGGTTGTTTGATTTAGCAGTAAACAGTAATCCAGTGTTGAATGGCACAAGTTTGCAACTTTCCAACGTGAATGTCTTAATTTCTCAGGAATTTGCTGATTTGTTGACCAATTATGCAGATCCGGAGTCAAGTGCAAACCTAGCAGGAACAGTGGTGGGTCAAGCCCAAATTGATGCCACAACGGTTCCCGAACCAGGCAGTGTGCTGGCAATTTTGACGGCGGCGAGTGCGGCGCTGGCTGTGAGTAGGCGGCGTAAGGTTGCATAATGAACATTCCTCGCCAAAAGGTTTTGCGCCTCTTTTCACGAATAGGCAGTTTGGGAGCGCTTGTGGCGTTAAGCATGGCACTATCCGCCCCCGCCTGGGCAGAACCTAAGCAGATATCAATTCTCCTCAGCTCCCAGGGAAGTCAAGACTTTGAGACTTTGATGCAGCAGGCAGAATCCGTCGCTGGTAACCTTATCCAGCAAGTTTTTGCTGAGAGTCCCAATACTACAGAAGTTTCGATCACCATAGTCGGTGAACACAATGGGCAGCAGGTGCCGTTGCTGTCTTCAAACGTCTCCCGTTCCAATTGGCAAACAAAACCCAACGTTCAAGCCTGGACTCGATATTTCGGCACAGCTGAGAGCCTACTTGGCTTTGTCAAGCCCCAGCAACCTGCTGCAACCGTAGCATCTGTAGCCAGCTTTGATCCAATTGCCGCCTCCCTGGCGGACAGAGAGCCAAATTTTTACCAATGATTTGTTGACGCCAGTTAGCTTAAGGAGCTGTCCAAAAATCACTTCGCCATTTTCATTATCGTTTGTGAGTCATTAGTCACTAGTTACTAACAACCCTACTTTTGCAGACAACTCAACCGAGATTACTTTAAGAGGCACTGTATGATTCCGTTGCGTAGAAGACACTTGCGGTGGCTAGCTTTGCTGTGCGCTAGCCTATTTTTTACTGTTTCGTTTGTGTTAGGACTGCGAGCGCAGTCTCCCTTAAGCCCCGCTGGCAATGATGTAAATGTCATTATCATGATCGGTGATGGTATGGGCTGGGAGATGGCTCGTGCTGCTGCGATCGCTAAAGGTACTCCCTTGTACAAGAGTGGCAAAGGCAAAGGTCTGAGTTTTCAAAACCTAGCTGGCTACACCTTTGCGACTACCTACGGGACAACCATTCCCGGCGCGAATGGAGTTTATAGCTCTAATAACTCTGCCCTAGAGGCTTCTAACCCTGAAACAGGCAAAAGCCCTGTACGCCCTGGTTTTTCCTTTAACCCTCTACCCTTCAATCCTGGCACTACTCCTACTGGAGGTAGCAGCTCCGGAGGCAATCTAGTAGGTTATGAACCAAACCGGGGTGGTCCAAATCCCTGGACACCCCTCAGCCCCACTGAAGCCGCTGCCAAGGGATATGACAAGGAGTACATCAAGTACAGCTATCCTGACTCTGCCAACACAGCGACGACGCTTTACACCGGGGTCAAGACCTACAACAACGCGATCGCGGTAGACATTTTCGAGAAAGACTTAGTTACAATTCGGCAAATTGCCGCTGAACAAGGCAAGTCCACTGGCTTGGTTACTTCTGTACCAATTGACCATGCCACCCCCGGTGCGGCGGAAGCCACCGTTAACCGTCGTAACAAATACGATAACGATTTCCCCGCCCTCGACAACATTCTGCAAGAGTCTCTGCGAGTCTACCAGCCCACGGTGTTATTGGGTGGTGGTCATCCCCTCGATTTTGAAAATA
>DATNQP010000211.1:0-8152 GCA_036703965.1 Leptolyngbyaceae cyanobacterium | reverse complement strand
GCCGTCTGAAACGATGGGTGTGAATAAGCCATCTCGTGATGCAACCAGCACGTAATAGGCGATAACTCCTGTGCTCATGACATCCATAGAGATGATCTTCATAACCAGGTTCTTTTTAAGGATGATGCCGAAAAATCCGCAGAATATTGTTGCGAAGACGAATGCTTCTAACACGGGAATTGCCTATGAGTAAATATCTGTCAAATGGTGCTAAAAGATATATAGCACTTTTTAATAGTGCCAAAGAACCTGAACACTATAGAAAAGTGTCAAGGTAAACGATAGACTCATGCCATACCAAGGTGTTGGTTTGAGATTGAGATCGGTAGGATGAAACACACAATAGCCGGATGAGAGAATCGATTCGTAGCAAATCAATACCTAACCTCAGCCCTGACTCGCCCACCGATACCGTTGGCGGCTTGCCAACTAGTGAACCAAGAAAGGCAGAGGGCAGAGGGCAGAAGGCTTCCGTGAGCGTCAGCGTTCGACTGAGCGCTCACGCCGAAGTCCGAACGGCAGAAGAGAAGAGGATTTTAGTCTCTTAACATTTGTTGATATACCTTCGTTTATTTGTGCCTACCTACTTAGGAACTGGTGACTGGTGACTGGGTAAGGCTTCCCAACCTCTAATCCCTAATCCCCAATCACTAAAACCAGTAAGGTTTATTTCCACCGACCTACTTAAAGGGAAATCACTTAAGTTCTGAGAACAAAAAGATGAATCGAAAGTTAGCAATAACCATGCTTGTTGGGGAGCATGTTACCCATAGACTCAAGTTTTTCAATATTTTGCCTTACGCCTATACAAATCACTGAAAGCGATGCGGATTAAGGTTTAATCTGAGTGCAGCTTTCTACAACTATGAACTGACTCGGGGCAAGTAACTTAATCTAATAGCAGCAAGTTAAACAGTCCTATAAAGAGTAAATAACCCATCGACTGTTTCAATCACTTGATGAACTCAAGGGATTATACGCAGTATTCCCGTTTCAATTCTTTTCCCGGCTCGTAAGTCATAACTTATCTACCTGTGACCTACTTTTTGCATGTAAACCCCTAACTTTTACCAGAGACTCCATCAACGACGTACACAACGAAAACCTGAAAACCCTCTCTTCTCAGTCTAGCAGGACTATTGTTGCTGAAACCCTGGCTGTGCAAGGCTTGAAAATTTTTGTCAAGTAAAGATGCAAAAAGGGTTACACGGGCCTTGCTTGTGGGTAACCTAGATCTATAACCTCGGGTAGATGTCTGTATGTACTCTTTAGGCAAGTGGCTGGCGAATTGTTATCAAGCGTCTGGCGATCCCGCTAACAGGGCTAATTCTTACCAACTGGACACAGCATATCCACGTCCGCAGTTCCAGCGCGACCACTGGATTTGTCTCAACGGCTCGTGGAAGTTTACATTCGATGACGCTGGGCGGTTTGTTCAACCCAGTGATATTGCTGAGTGGACTCATACCATTGAAGTTCCCTTCGCTCCAGAATCCACCAAGAGTGGCATCGGTGACACAGGTTTTCACCCAAACTGCTGGTACGAGCGGGAATTTGACTTGCCCACGGGGGAAGGGAGAGTGATACTCCACTTTGGGGCTGTAGACTATCAGGCCCGTGTTTGGGTCAACGGTCAATTCATGATTGAGCATGAAGGCGGACATACTCCGTTTAGCGTCGATATCACTGCCGTTTTAAGTGAAAATGGCACACAGCGGGTAACAGTCTGGGCTAAAGACGACCCCGGCGATCTAGCTAAACCGCGTGGAAAGCAAGATTGGCAGCTTGAACCGCACAGTATTTGGTATCCACGTACCAGCGGCATTTGGCAGACCGTCTGGGTGGAGCACGTTCCCTCCGCTTATATTAATCGTATCCGCTGGACTCCACATTTGGAGCGGTGGGAGATTGGCTTTGAAGCCTTCGTCGCCGGTGACCAGTACGATGGCATGCAAGTAAATGTAAAACTGACCGTTGGTTGCCAGCAGCTGGTGAACGATACCTACGAAGTAATTAACGGGGAGATTCACCGAAGAATAGCACTTTCCGACCCTGGTATTGACGACTATCGCAACGAATTGCTCTGGAGTCCGGAGAAGCCGACGTTGATCGATGCACAGGTTCAGCTTTGGTATGAGGATAAGCTGATCGATGAAGTGAAGTCCTATACGGCAATGCGTGCTGTGGGGATTCAGCGCGATCGCTTTATGCTCAACGGCCATCCCTATTATTTGCGGCTGGTTCTAGACCAAGGCTACTGGCCGGAGACACTCATGACTCCCCCCTCAGATGAAGCATTGCGGCGCGATGTCGAGTTAGTCAAGAGCATGGGGTTCAACGGGGTACGCAAGCACCAGAAGATTGAAGACCCGCGTTTCTTGTATTGGGCGGATGTATTGGGCTTGATGGTCTGGGAAGAGATGCCTAGCGCCTATCGATTCACCCCCAAAGCCGTGGAGCGAATCACGCGGGAGTGGACAGAGGTGATCGAGCGGGATGTCAGCCACCCCTGTATTGTGGTGTGGGTGCCCTTCAATGAATCTTGGGGAGTTCCTAATCTGACTGAGACGGCTGCTCACCGGAACTACGTCCTGGCACTGTATCACTTGACCAAGACTCTAGACCCGACTCGCCCGGTGATTGGCAACGACGGATGGGAGAGTACGGATACCGACATCATCGCAATCCATGACTACGACAACAATCCGACTCGGTTAGCAAAGCGCTACGGAGCTGAGGTCAAGCTATCAGAGTTGTTTGATCGCCAGCGTCCGGGTGGGCGTGTCCTGACACTTGACGGTTATCCTCATCGCGGACAGCCAGTAATGCTGACAGAGTTCGGGGGCATTGCCTATGCTGGTCATGAACAACCCGATGCCGACAAAGTCTGGGGATATGTGCGGTCTTCGGATGTCTCTGAGCTGGAAATGAGGTATACCGCGCTACTAGATGTGGTGAACAAGGTAGAACTGTTCAGCGGATTTTGTTATACCCAACTGACGGATACCTACCAGGAAGCCAACGGACTCTTGTATGCAGATCGCACGCCGAAGTTTTCGATAGAAGCGATCGCATCTGCGACTCTAGGCAGGGGGAGGGAGGAAGACGAAGACGTTATACTCCCAACATCTGTCAAAGCCGAATGGCCGCAAGAGGAAAATGTACGTCCAGCATCTACGAAAGCCGGATGGTCGTCCGCTAACCCTGTACAGCCGGTACCCCATTGCGGAGGGAATCCCTGCCCCTAGTCCCAGCAATGAGCCAGTTCAGGCAAATCCACACCTCCGCTGGCACGCCCTGCGGGGAGAGTGGATTGCCTACGCCAGTCATCGTCAGGGGCGGACTTTCCTGCCGCCCCCAGAGTACAACCCACTGGCACCCACCATCGATCCTCACTTTCCTAGCGAACTTCCCCAAGGACGATATGACATAGCGGTCTTCGATAACCGCTTTCCCTCAATGACCCAGGCGGCACATGACGCGCCTGCCAGTATTGTTGAAACTCTACCCGCCAATGGCGCGTGTGAGGTCGTCGTCTTCACCCAAGACCCCGAATCTCCCCTCGGTTCCCTGGAACTGGATCACCTAGATTTGCTGTTGCAAGTGTGGGCTGAGCGAACTCGCGTTGTAGGAGGCAATCCCCAGATCCAGTATGTGCTGCCCTTTGAGAATCGGGGTGTGGAGATGGGGGTGACGTTGCTTCATCCCCATGGACAGATTTACGCCTATCCGTTTGTGCCACCCGTTCCGGCACGGATGCAGGAACGCCAGCAGACATATTACCAGGAAAATCAACGGGGATTGCTGCAAGATTTGATTCAAAAGGAAATTGAGGACAAGCAGCGGATTCTTTATCTGGATGAAGATGCGATCGCTTTTGTCCCAGTTTGCGCGCGTTATCCCTATGAAGTCTGGATTGCCACCATTGAGCCAGTTGCCACATTTATTGACCTTACCGCAGAGCAGCGTCGAGGACTTGCCAAAGCCTTAAAAACGGTCACCCTCAAGTATGACGGCTTATGGAGTCGCCCCTTCCCCTACTTGATGGCTTGGTTTCAAGCACCTACTGACGGTCAACCCCATCCGGAATCACACCTACACGCCGAGTTCTATCCCCCGTATCGTACCCAAGATAAGCTTAAGTACTTAGCAGGAACCGAACTGGCAGCAGGAATGTTTGCCAATGATGCTCTCCCGGAAGAGAAGGCTAAGGAGTTACAGGCTGTATCGATAATTCTTGAAGCGGGGGTTAGGGTATGAATCAAAGACCTAACCCCCCAGCCCCCTTCCCTGCAAGGGAAGGGGGAGAAGAACTCTGGCTCCCCTCTCCGTTTCGGGGAGGGGCTGGGGGAGGGGTTTGTTGATGCAAGAGGTGATTTATGAAGGAATTGAACGAAGAAGTCTCCCGCAAGCTGGAGTTAATCCGGGAAGCCTTAACTGAAACTGGGGCGACGGGTGTTCGCCTTAAGGGAACAGATTGGTTTGCTTGGGCAACTGCTGGCGGTTCCAATACCGTGTTGCTGGCGGCTGAAGCCGGAGTGGCAGAAGTGTTGGTAACTGTTCGAGATGCCTGGATATTGACGGATGAAATCGAAGCGCAGCGTTTACAAGATGAGGAACTCTCGGCGGACTTCAAGCTGTACGCTAACCCTTGGGCTGATGCTGCTGCTCGTGAATCGTTTGTGCGAGATGTGACTAATGAAGGGAAGGTTCTTAGCGATCGCCCCGTCCCCCATGTAGAGAAGCGATTACCCGCGTCTCTACAAAATCATAAACGGCTCATGATGTCAAGCGAACTAGAGCGATATCGCGAAGTAGGGCGTAAGGCAAGCGAAGCGATGACAGAGGTACTACAAGCCGCCAAGCCTACCTGGACAGAATATCAGCTTGCAGGTGCGGGTGCAGAGGCGTTGTGGGCGAGGGGGCTGCATCCAGCGCTTACACTGGTGGCTAGCGAGAGGCGTTTGCCGCTTTACCGTCATGCTACCGCGACTGGGGAAGCGATCGGACAGCAAGCGATGATGGTGTTTTGCGCTAGGGGATATGGTTTGTATGCAAATCTTACCCGCTTTGTCTCATTTGGTTCGCTTGGGGATGAACGCGCCCAATTGCATCGCCATGTGCGGGAAATTGAAGCCGAAGCGTTGAATTTGTGTAGGCCTGGAACCACCCTGGACGCAGTTTATCAAACTCTGGCTCAGGCTTATGAACAGCACGGATTCAATCATGCAATCCTCGAACATCACCAGGGAGGAACAACGGGATATCTGGCACGAGAAATTGTGGCAAATCCAACTACTACTGACACTCTGGCAGAAGGCATCCCTGTTGCTTGGAATCCAAGTTTACGGGGAGCAAAGATTGAAGATACTTTTGTGATTCTCCAGGATGGAAAGTTGGAAAATCTGACTTTCGATTCAAATTGGCCGAGTGTTGAGGTAGAAGGAAGGCTGCGTCCTGTTCCCTTGGAGCTTACATGAGGAGAGAGGCTTCAACTACCGTGGATTCCCACATCCAGTCCTATATGCGTTTCGCTGCGAGCGACGGACGTGACATCGAGCAGGTCGGCCCGTTCCTGGCAACCTTCGACCGCTACAGCGACAACCCCTACCGCAACTACGCGATCCCCGACGATGAGGCAGAGCCGTCGTCGGGCGACGTGACGGCGCTGATCTCCGCCTACGAATATCGCCGCCGCACACCGCGCCTGGAGTACCTAACGTCCATCGCACCCACCGCCGAATCGGCGCTACTCATCGGTGGCTTCATGGTCGAGGGACGCTTACCGCTCATGACCTGCCCTCTCGGTTCGCTGCGCGACCTCCCGATGCCGCCTGATGTTGAGTTTGTCTCGCCCGTCACCGACGATGACTTCCTTGCCACCGCGACTGTCCAGCAAGAGGCCTACGGCGGCCCGCCACTAGACCAGCACGACATCGACCGCCTCCGGGCCAACGTCGCCACCGGCGGTATCGTCGTACTCGCACGCAACATGGTGACCGGAGAACCAATCGGCGCTGGACTGTGTTCCGTGCCTCGCAACGGCATTACCGAGATCGCGGCAGTCGGAGTGCGCCCCGCCTACCGCCGCAGAGGCGTGGCTAGTGCCCTAACCGTCCAGCTCGTGCGCCAGAGCTTCGACGCCGGAGTGACCATGCCCTTCCTAATGGCGGCGCATGAAGCTGAGGAACGCATCTACGCCCGCGTCGGCTTCACCAAGATCTCGCAGATACTGCACGCCTCGGTTCCCGACGTAAGCTTTGACAATGACAGGTAATTTATCTACTAGACAAATTGTGGCGATTGGGGGTGCAGGTTTATCAATAGATGACAACCTCCTGCTGGAACAATACCTTCTTAAACTGCCAAATAAGGAAAAGCCAAAAATTTGTTTTGTTCCTACAGCCAGTGGTGATGCTCAGAGCTATATCGACCGATTTGATACATCATTTGCACAAGTACCCTGTGTACCCTCTCATTTATTATTATTCAGACTGCAAACGGCGGAACTAAGGTCATTGGTTCTTGAGCAAGACATTATCTATGTAGGAGGAGGAAATACAAAAAACCTACTTGCTCTTTGGAAAGAGTGGGGACTTGACAGCATCATCAGGGAAGCTTGGGAACGTGGCGTTATTCTTGCTGGTTGGAGTGCAGGCTCTATTTGTTGGTTTGAAGAGGGGCTAACAGATTCTATTCCTGGGGAACTGACTGTATTGCGTTGTCTGGGATTTCTCAAAGGTAGTAACTGTCCCCATTACGACGGAGAACCAGAAAGAAAACCTTCCTATCATCGACTATTGTCTGAAGGACTAATTAGTGAAGGCTATGCCGCAGACGATGGGGTTGCTCTCCATTTTTTGGGAACTCGACTAGAGAGAATTGTGAGTTCCCGTCCCCATGCCAAAGCTTATCGACTGGAAAAAGTAGGTGAGGCAGTCAAAGAAAGTTCGTTAGAGCCAACATACCTAGGAGATATTCTAAACACGTCAAACTAAAGTATGAAGTAGGAAAGAACTCCATAGATAAATCTAGGGGCTTGAAATAAGTCCCATTACGCTTTTAGCGATCGCTGCCTTCAAGCGAGAATACTGTAACCCTAGGAAGATGATAGAAAAATCGACTTTCTGAGAGAATTTTTATCGTTTATTGTGCAGCATTCTCAGCTTTTCCTGTATTGGGGCAGTTTTCTATGAATTCAACATACGACTTTCAATACTTTCAGGGGAATTCTTTTTCCGATCTGTTTGCACAAGACATTACGGATGCACATTATGCGTTCATCCTAAATTACCCGGCGACTGCTAGTTGGGCGGCTTACCCCAATAGGAAAAAATACTTTCTTCAAGACGGCAGTAGTGAAGCCACCAAAACCTCTTTCGATAAGATTTGCCAGAAGGAACCTTGGAAAAATCTGGCTGTGTTAGGCGATGCCATTCCAGGAATTGTCATTATTGAGCCGCAAACATTGCTGATTGACTACTGGCGAGAGCATTTTGGCTTCGGCTATAGCAATATGGAACTGATAGATTGCTCAACTTATCTGGATGAACTCAGCCAAAGCGATCGCGTTGACAACGTCATCACGCTATTTCCCTTTGATAATCTCAAACCTGAAAAACACGCCGTTAATCCAGATACCCACTACCACTTGCTCAGCAAAGCGACGCTAGCCCAGTTGGGAGTGCAATGTCCGAAATACGAAAGCTACAATCTGCACCAAGTCAGTCTGGATGACATTAAGTTACCAGAGGAATTCCCCTACTTGATCAAAACGTCGCACGGGATTTCCGGAGAAGGAACTTATATTATCAAAAGTGCCAGCGATCTGAACTACTGCTTGGAAGAACTAAGGAAATATCTCGATATTAAGCTGCTCGATACGATTATTGTCTCGGAGTTCGTCAAGAATGTTGTGGAGAACTACTGCGTGCAGTTCTACGTCAACAAGGCGGGAGAGATTACGCTCATCGGTACTACGAGGCAACTCGTTACCCCAGAGGGCAACTATTTAGGGGGACTGATTCACTACCGCGAAACCGACATGAGCAGGTTCTTTGAGATGATTGCCGCCGTTGGACAGTATGCTCACAAGCAGGGGTATTTCGGCGTGATTGGCTTTGACGTGTTGGAAGATAAAGACGGACAGTTT
>DATNQP010000210.1:0-4254 GCA_036703965.1 Leptolyngbyaceae cyanobacterium | reverse complement strand
GCAATCTGCTGATTAACTGGCTCTGGGAGAAACTCTTGATCGAGCCACCTGGCAAGAGCTTCTCGCAACCATTCTCCTTCCTGCTGAGGATTCTGGCTAGGTGGGAGCGTTATTGGTGGAATGGGTTCAGGCATGGATTTCGATGATGTGACAGCTGTCTTGGAATTATTTTAGATGTCACAGGTCTACGGGCGCTCAGCCTGTAGCGAGACCAGAATCCAAGTTAAAGCACACCTGGGTCAGGGTCAACTGAGTTGTTGGATAATACACAAGATCGACTCCGACGCGAACTCTGTTCATGCAATTTGATATTCCTTCCCTGATCCAGGGGTATGCCCAAGGCTACTTCCTGATGGCAAATGAGACCGGCGCTCTAGGGTGGTACTCTAGCCGCAAGCGAACGATAATTCCCCTAGATGATCGATTTCGCTATCCGAAATCGCTGCGCCGCGTCCTGAATCAGGAGCGTTTTAGCACCGCCATCAACCGGGATTTTGAAAGCGTCGTTGCTGGTTGTGCTGACAGAGATTCCACCTGGATTTCTGCTGAACTCCAGGAGATTTATCAAGTACTTTATAAAGCGGGTTGGGCATATAGCTTTGAAACCTGGCAGGATAACCAGCTGGCTGGAGGAATTTTAGGCATTGTCATTGGTGGAGCATTCATTGGCGAATCAATGTTCTACCGAATTCCCGAAGGCTCGAAGGTGGCAATGGTGAACTTGGTAGAGCAACTGCGACGCAATAGCTTTCTCCTCTTTGACGCCCAAATGATGAACCCTCACTTGGAGCGCTTCGGTGCCTGTATGGTTGACGAGCAACAGTATCAAATTTTGCTGCAAGAGGCTTTACAGCGCCGATGTACTCTTGAGTAAGCCGCAAAACTTGCTACGTAGTTTTATCCTCCAGGGGTCAGCACTAACGTAATCGGTTCTTGAGCGATCGCATTTAAGTCAATCGACTGCAACAATGTAACCCAATCTTCCTTCAGCTTGTCATCTTCTGGATTCTGGCGACGAAGTTCTGCAAGGGAGGTCACAGCCTCGTACCAAATGTGATTATTGGCATAGAGAGCAATCCTTTCCTTTGGTGTTGCTTGCTCCAACTGACGTTCGAGTAACGCATTTAGTGGAACGCGTTGCACCCAGCCGTCAACCAAGACAGCCTCGTCCGGACTGCACTCAATTGAGAAGAACCAATGATACATTTTACCAACCTCAAGCGGTGCTGCTGTGGAGGGAAGCTCAACGCCGACAACACCGGGTGAGGTTCCTGACTGAGTAAACGAGGTTTTGTAGATATCGTTGCCCGTCTCATCTTGCAGCACAAACTCAAGGCGGTGTGCAGGCGTCAGTGTATAAGGAACATAAAACCAGAAGGTTGGACGCTCAGCGACGGTTGACCCCAAGACAGATTTCCAGGTAACTATCGCTGCGCTTGAGCCTTGACCCTCACCCCAAGTCCTCCGAGTAATAGGCACTAAGGCGGTGAGAGGCTGCTTGGCTGGACGACACTGACTCCGAATTGAACGAGTTGCTGCTCCTTGTCGTTGACCCGGTGCGCCTCGGTCAGGTGGTGTTGGTAGGGTCTCGGCTACTTGTACTGGTAAGCGTGGTCTTCCTTCTTCCCCCACGCCCCCTTTTTGGTGATTGCGCCTCACTGTTGAGTCTTCTGGCATAACAGATTGTGCTTGCGAGAGCGTTGTGCTGCTTCCAGCAGCGCGCACGTTGCTATTAGGTAGGGGCATATTGGAATACGCGCCTACAAGTGCTAAAGCCATCAATACTGTTTTCTGCAATTTAAGTAACTCTATATAAATCATGATTTGAGAGCAATGTATAATCCTGCCGTTGGGTTCGGAGGGCACGATAGGCAACAACGCTGCCACCAGTAGACACCAATGCCAGCGCTGACGGGACGAGCGGCACCCAACCCCCCTGGATTAAAAGACCAAAGCAAAGCCCGTATAAAATGAAGAGTGTTCCGACTATCAGCCCCAAGCGTAGTAATAATTGAAAGCGCCAACAAAGCAAACCTCCAAAGAACGACCAACCCCAGATCCACAGGGCTTCCCCCCATACAGGCCAGACCCACAAAAGCGGTCGCTGATCCAAAACGGCGCTGACAATCTGACTAACCATCTGCGCTTGAACAACTACTCCTGGCATTTGCTGGTTGAAGGTTCGATCAGTACTGTAGGGTGTAAAGAAATAATCCTTAGCACTGGCAGCGCTAACGCCAATTAAAACAATCCGATCCTTGACAGCATCCGGATTGAGCTGGCCTTTCAAGACTTGGGTGAGAGTGACTTGTCTAGCAAAATTCTGAGGAGAGCGGTAAAAGCGATAATTCAACAACACTTGGTGACCCCAGGCATCGATATTTTGGTAACCACCAGTACGGGGTTCTAAGGGTTTAAAGACCGTATTACCAAGCTGTAAGTATCCATCAGTATTAAATTTAGGCGAAATTCCCTGGGTTGCCAGATACTGGAATGCTACATGGGTGCTGAGGGCATAGGAGGCAGTACAAGGAGATGCCGGATCAGGTGTCAAAGCCAATAGATGACGACGGAGAACGCCATCAGGGTCAGTCACGACATCACTAAAGCCCAATCGCTCTGCGGAGACT
The DNA here is from genome assembly GCA_036703965.1 of Leptolyngbyaceae cyanobacterium. GTDB lineage: Bacteria > Cyanobacteriota > Cyanobacteriia > Cyanobacteriales > Coleofasciculaceae > DATNQP01. The sequence continues at coordinate 1,624 of DATNQP010000210.1, read as the reverse complement.
TCTGGAGGAGGTGAAACGCCTTTGTCATTCGTTTCCGGGTTACTGACCTTGCAGACCGCAATCAAGTGGTCGCTTTGTTTGAGACGCTTTGCCAGATCCGGATACTTTGTTCCTACAGGGAAATCCCGATAGATATCTAAGCCAATCACTCTGGGTTGATACGACTCCAATTTCTCCAAGAGTTGTACCAGTGAGCGGTCTGATAGCGACCCGCGCTTTGGCTCATTTTTCTGAGCCTGAATATCCGCTTCCGTGACCGTAACCACCAAAAGACGCGAATCCGGTGCTTCGGCTGGTCGTCTTTGCATCAGCTGGTCAAAAGCTTGCAACTCTAGGGGTTGGAGTAGACCCAACTGCCGCACTCCCATGATGATAGATGTGACAACTATACTGATCAGGAACACAGCACGAAGACGATACCAGAAAATTTGACGAGGGGATACCGTAGCGGGACGAAGTCTGGGACTGCCAGCGTCGGAGGATGGAGTTTCGGAAAGAAGGGGAAAAGTTTCTTCATTGTCCTGCCACAACGCTTGCCAAGTCGGTGGCATGACGGCAGGATTCTGGCAAATCATCGGTAACCAAGTAGCGCAAGGAAATTGATCTTCCAAGCCTTGTAAGCGTTCCCTTGCCTCCCGCACCGCTAGATATAAGGATTCACCACGAGCAAACGCTTCTAGAAAGTACTTCAAAAATTCTTGACAGACCCTGTCCGGAACAGGTTCCCGCATAACGATGATTTGCGGAATCTGTAAATCTGCTAAATTTCGTGCCAATCCTAAGCCATCACAAGAGTTGAAAATTGCAATTTTTAAGCCGCGTCCAACCGCTTGCTTGAGGGCATACTTTAACTGGTCAATGCTTAAGCTGTCGGTTTGATTAAGATAGATTCGACCCTTTTCACCATCGGGTTGACTCGAACTATGGCCAGCGAAAAAGAGAATGTCCCAATCTTGCTTCCAAAGCTCTTCAGTTAACTCCTGAGATTCTGGCTCGACCAGAAAGCTGATTTGGGCATTGGGTAACTGTTCTAGTAAGAGTCGATCCGCTTGGGTATTGATTCCTGTACTATTACCCAGAATCGCTAAAATTCTGACCTTACTGGGTAGAGGGGGTGATTGTTCTACATATTCATAGACGGGCACACTTAAGGCAATTTCTGCCCTAGGATAGCGATCGCAAAAATCCCACAGATGCCAGGGGAGTCGTTTTAACCAAATGTTCTCGGTTTGAATAATTAGGCGTACTTCATCAAACGGCATTAATTGCTCTAGTAGCTTTTCTCTGATGGCGCGAAACGACTCAGAGGCAAGCCAAATGTTGAAGCGATCGCGCAAAACTTGAGCCGCGTTGTCGCAACTCTCAATTATGGAAACATTCGTCACTTGTACAACTGAGGCTTCTAGTCGCGATCGCAACCCCAAGCGACGATAAGCAGAAGCCCAATTCCTGTAAAATTGGGGAATTTCTGGGGCGGCGGGTAGCCTGCCAGTGATTTCTAGTGAGGGGCGTCTGCCCTCTTCCCCAAGCTGCAAGGTGACGGGAAAACCCTGATCGAAGCTTCCAGCACCCGCGATTAGGACAACTAATTTACCCACGACAGCTTCTCCAGATGAAGTGAATG
>DATNQP010000209.1:0-12451 GCA_036703965.1 Leptolyngbyaceae cyanobacterium | reverse complement strand
CCCTCAGAGTTTCTGCGCCAAACGCAGGCTTGAAAAAAGGATAGTTCTTTATCTTGAAAGGGAATAAACTCGTGTTTGAGATAAAATTTTTTAGCTTGTAAAGCTATAGCATCAACTCTAACTGCAAAAATACCAATTTCTTGAGAGGCGCGAACAATACGATAGAGAGCATCGGCTAAAAGTTCTCCCCCTAAACCTTGTCCCTTGACAGGATTATCCACTGCCAACTTACCAATTAAAGTAGCGGGAATCGGATAGGCAGGCATCTTTCGTTGATAAGGATTCAGTTGGGTGAGGAGATTGAAGCCAGAAAACGTTGTGCTTTGAGCAAACTTTTTTACAGTTCGCTCAATCCTCTCGAACCATCCAGACCAGAAAGCCCAAAATTTGGTCAACCTGAGGTAGAGAATAATCCATCAAGTCTATAGTCACTGTTGTCCCTTCCAATTTCAAGAAGCGCCATTGAGTACCGTTACTGACTGACCCGTAAATCGTGGGAATATTCACCTGATTAGCTTGATTGAACATTTGAGCAGCGACCATTTCTGCAATGCACTGTCCCAAGCCGTCATTGAGGTTGTCTCGTTTGGCTTCCCCCACAACAACGACTGGCGCTTCAATCTCCAGTTGTTCTTGAGAGCGGCTAATCAGGTAATCAACATAGCCATTCAGCCCTTTGTCGGCATCCACCGTAAAATCCCTACCAGAGAAGAGACTCACCTGATTTTTCAAAATGCGTCTCACCTCTTGCAGGATTGGGTAAATGATGCCTTCTGACTTAGCCTTTTCTGAGCCAACAGCTATCGCCCACGGCAAATCTTCCAACGCCTCTTGTAGCCGAGAACTGGGTGCAATCGGGTCAATTGGCGGCAGAAACCGTCCTCCTTCAGCAGTCGTTAAGCCGAAATCTTTTTTGGCTTTAGCAAAGGTGAAACTGCTGTATGGCATGGTTTAATCCTCCGCTGTCTATGCTAATCATTTTTTCAATTAGCGATCGCACTCCCCCTTGTTTCAACCCACTACAAAATTCACCAACTTCCCAGGCACAACAATCACCTTTTTAATCTCCTTGCCCTCGATGTAACGCTGCGCAACTTCCGACTCACGAGCATACTGTTCCAACGCCGCACGGTCAGATTGAGCTGGTACGACTAGGGTTCCCCGAGTTTTGCCCATGACTTGAATAACCAGCGTGATTTCATCCGCAACCAAAGCTGCTGCATCAGCTTTAGGCCAAGCGTGGGTGTGAACTGACTCAGTATGACCTGTCATCCGCCACAACTCTTCAGCGATATGAGGGGCAAAGGGTGCCAAGAGTAGTATCAGGGTTTGAATCCCTTCTGCATACACAGGTGAGTCTTTGCAGCTGGCATCGGTTAGAGCGTTGCTCAGTTTCATCAACTCTGAGACACCAGTATTGAATTGATACTCACCCTCTAAATCCTCAGTGACTGACTTGATAGCGGTATGAATTGCCCGTCGTAAGTCTTTTTCGGCCTTAGTTAACTCGGCTTTCTGACCATCCCCTCCTTTGTAAGGGGGGGTAGGGGGGATATGACTGCTAAAATCCGTAACTAGACGCCAGACCCGGTTGAGGAAACGGAATTGTCCTTCTACATCAGATTCTTCCCATTCCAAGTCTTTTTCTGGCGGTGCTTTAAAGAGGATGAACATCCGTGCCGTATCTGCACCGTACTTATTAATCACATCCTCAGGTGCCACGCCGTTGTACTTGGACTTGGACATGGTTTTATAGGAGACTTCCAGCTTTTCCCCTGTTTCCGGGTCTTTTGGATCAGCGGGGTCTACTTGGTCGGAAGGAATCCATTTACCCGTTGTCGGATTCATGTACGTTAAGCCCTGAACCATGCCCTGAGTTAAGAGGCGTTGGAAGGGTTCGTCGAAGTTGAGCAAACCGCGATCGCGCAACACTTTAGTAAAGAACCGCGAGTACAATAAGTGCAAAATCGCGTGCTCAATCCCACCCACATACTGATCGACTGGCATCCAGTCATTCGTCTTAGTGGGGTCAAAGACTTGAGCCTCGTTTTTAGCGTCTGGGTAGCGCAAGAAATACCACGAAGAATCGATAAACGTGTCCATCGTGTCGGTTTCCCGCTTCGCTGGAGTGCCACAACTCGGACAAGCTACATTAACCCAATCTTCCAACTGTGCCAAAGGAGAAGCACCCTTACCTGTAAATTCAATATCCTCTGGCAATCTCACAGGTAAGTCGGAGTCTGGAACCGGAACAATGCCACAGTTCGGGCAGTGAATTACAGGAATCGGCGCACCCCAGTATCGTTGCCGGGAGATTAACCAATCTCTGAGGCGATACTGGATTCGTGCTTTGCCATAACCTTGTTTTTGGGCGTAATCAATAATTGCCTGTTTCCCTTCAACAGAAGCCATGCCATTGAATTCATCGGAATTTACCATAAACCCAGGAGTGGTGTATGCTTCCTCAAGTGGCTTGGCTTCAGCGCCTTCTTCTGGCACGATAACGACTTTGATCGGCAACTGATATTCCTTGGCAAACTGAAAATCCCTCGTATCGTGAGCTGGGACACCCATTACTGCACCGGTGCCGTACTCGTACAACACATAATCAGCAATCCAGATGGGGATTTCTTCACCCGTGAAGGGATTAATGGCTTTACCGCCAGTAGGAATGCCACGTTTGGGTTTATCCTCAGCGGTGCGTTCCAATTCACTCTCTTGACCAACTTCTTGAATAAACGCCTCAACAGCCGCTTTCTGATCAGCCGTAGTAACCTTGGGGGTTAAAGGATGCTCCGGTGCCAGGACAACGTAGCTAACGCCGTAAATTGTATCTGGACGGGTGGTGAAGACGCCGATTTTCTCATCCAAGCCAATAATCGGGAATTCCAAATAAGCTCCTACGGATTTCCCAATCCAGTTGGCCTGCATCAGCTTTACCCGTTCGGGCCAGCCTGTCAATTTATCTAAGTCATTGAGCAACTGTTCAGCATAGTCGGTAATCTTGAGGAACCACTGCCGCAACAATTTGCGCTCAACTTTGGCACCAGAACGCCAAGAGCGACCTTCGCTATCGACTTGTTCATTTGCCAATACAGTCTGATCGACGGGGTCCCAGTTAACCGCCGCTTCTTTTTGATAAGCCAGTCCAGCTTGAAAAAACTGTAAGAAAATCCACTGTGTCCACTTGTAATAGTCCGGTGAACAAGTGGCAAGCTCGCAATCCCAGTCATAGGAAAGCCCCAACCGTTTCAACTCAGACTGCATCTGAGTAATATTTTGATACGTCCACTTAGCGGGATGAACCCCACGCGCGATCGCTGCATTTTCTGCTGGCAAACCAAAGGCATCCCAACCCATCGGGTGGAGTACTCGATAGCCCTGCATCCGGCGAATCCTGGCGATGACATCCGTAATTGTGTAGTTCCGGACGTGACCCATGTGCAGGTTGCCCGATGGATAGGGGAACATGGACAGAGCATAAAACTTAGGCAAGTCTCTGTTTGTGGGGGTTTGATCTAACCCTTCGTCTGCCCAAATCTGTTGCCACTTTTCCTCGATTGCTGCTGGGTTGTAACGGGACTCCACACTAATGCTCCTACTGGACTCTCTAAGCGCCTCTGCTTCAGTATTCTGACACATCCCCGATTTGGAATTGGGTCTGTGTAGCTATTGAATATTAGCTAACTGATATACTACATAATGTATTATGAATTTTGGGTGAGCAAACCTTGAATAAGTTAAAAATCTTTGTATATGGCACTCTCAAACCAGGGGAGGCAAACTATAAACGATTCTGTGCGGGTTCAGTAGTGGAGGCGAAAAGAGCGATCGCCTTTGGTCAACTTTTTAACCTACCGCTAGGCTACCCTGCTATGAGGCCTGGAGAAAGTCCAGTTCAGGGTTTCTTGCTAACTTTTACTGACCCAAAAGTTTTAAGCATCCTGGATGAGTTGGAAGATTACGACCCGCACCGGACGCCGGAGGATAATGAATATGACCGGCAGCAAGTTGAAATCTATGATTTAGGAAGACAATCGCTAGGACTGGCGTGGGTTTACCTGATGACCTCCGAACAGGTACAGCACCTAGGAGGCGTTCTCATGCGATCTGGGTGGTGGAGCGGCAGTATTGACACTCTCAGGACTTTGCCAAAAATAAATCATCCTAACCAACAGTATTAAGGGCGACCCATAGCTCGCCCCTACAATGACATAGGGATAACTTTTTTCTGGAAGTCCCTGATCTGACATCTTGCACCAAGCCCTCAGAATGGAATTCTGGGGCTATACAAACTAAGTCCGCCTGCGCGGACTAACCAAAAATCAAGGGTTTTGTAACCTGCCCTTCACTTCGTTCGAGGGTAAACTTCGGCAGGTTTTGCTTGTGTAGCTGCGGTTTCAACCGCCAGGTGCAAGATATGAGTGATCGGAAATTGAGGATTAGGGATTGGGAGTTCGAGTTCGTCGTCCCTAACCCTACCTAATATCTATAGAAGTTGCCGACGGTGTAACCTTCTGAAACTTCAGACTTTAATTGAAATTATTCTTGTTAACATCGTGGTCTAACGCAGGTGGTTGCACCAAGTTTTCAGGAGATGCTACAGCTGCCTTAGGAATTTCAATTACTGGTCGGTTCACAGCAATCATTAGTGGCTCTGGCGCTACTTGTTGTTCCGGAGCTTGAGCCAGTTGTGGTACTAGGGACCGACCACCAGGAATAATTCCCGATAAGGCACCTACAAATAATGCTGCGATCGCGGCTCCCCCCCAGACAACGGTTCGTCTGGTTCGGCGGCGGTCTAGGCGGGAGAGAACTTGCTGTGCCGTCTGTTGAGCCGACTGCTCTGGAGTTGGCACTGGCATCTTTTGCAATCCCTGACGTAGCTTGATGAGTCGGGCATGCAAGCGCTGTATATCTGAGTCAGTTGCCAGCAACTCTTGCACATAGTAGCGCTCCGCAGCGGTTACCTCACCATCGATATAAGCACTAAGTAGTTCAAAGCGATCGCGCTGTAGGCTATCCATTTCTCTGGCAGCTTCCTGCCTAGAAGGTTTACGAGCGTCAAAGTTCGAGGTCATTTTTGCAGCACCACCGAGTCATAGCAAGCGCTCTAATGTATTCTATATGTCCCATCATAAATGAACAACCTTTAGGGAAAATTGTTCCCAACAAGGCTATGCTTCTAGATAGGTTTGGAGCTGGGATTGCAGTCTTGTTCTAGCTCTGGCAATTCTCGACTTGACAGTTCCCAAGGAGACGCCAGTGATTTCGGCAATCTCTTCATAAGCCATGCCTTCGATTTCTCTCAGGACAATGGTCGTGCGGAACACCTCTGGCAAGTCAGCGATCGCCTCACGTAGTTGATCGTAAAACTCTCGCGTCGTCATGTCTTCGTCAGGACTGGGCTTGTCTGAGGCAATTTCCCAGTCCATCTCACCGTCGTCCATCCGACGCGGAGCATCTAGCGACAGGGGATGAGACACCCGTTTGCGTTTACGTAGTTCATCGTAAAACAGATTAGTGGCAATGCGGCTTAACCAGCCTTGGAACTTGACAGGTTCATTAAGTCGCTTAATATTACGGTAAACTCGAATCCAAACTTCTTGCGCTAAATCAGCTCTATCCTGCCAGTCTGGAGCCAGGTGGTATAAAATTTTCTCCACATGGGACTGATACCGGCGTAGAAGTTCGGCAAACGCGGTTTTATCAGGGCGAATTCCGTCCTGACAACGCAAAATTAGATCGTAGTTTGAGAGTTTTGCGGGGTCCACCAGTTCTTTAGGAACTATTTGCCCAACCGTTGACCAGGATAAAGAAATCGATTCGTTCATGGATGGAATGGGTGTGAGAACATCCTTCCTCCCAAAGACGCCCAACTTTCACATAGAGTTCCCACGTCGGAAAGCAAATAACTATTTGCGTTTTCACAAGGGATTGATTAAGCAGTAGCTGGCGGATCAACTATCATTTCTCTTGAGACAACCCAACAGCATCCGCTAAAAGGGATAGTTTCTGGAGAAGTAAAAGTCTTGTCTAGTTGCTTCGACCACTACGGCTCTCTTGCGATAATTGAATAGAGTTCTCGATCGCCTGCTTTGTGTTGAATGACACTTGGAAGGAGACCTTGCCACGCTTGGAACACAATTGTATCTCTACTGTGAAGTCAAAGGTGGACATCATTGGGAGCTATTACCAGAATTCTCACCGCCATACTACGCCTCCGGAGAAATTGTCGTAAATGTTTTGTTTCCAAGAGCAGGATTGCCAAGCAAGCCAAAGGAGTCAGGGCGCTCAGTGAGTAACCCCAGAAAGCCAATTACCATTCTGCTGGCAGAAGATGCGAGGGACGACCAGATTTTGATGAAGCAGGCGCTGCAAGAAAGTCGTTTGCAAAACAATTTGTACATTGTTAAAGACGGTGAAGAAGTACTAGACTATCTGCATCGCCGCCGAGAGTATAGGGAAGAGGCGAGTGCCCCACGACCCGATTTGATTCTGCTGGATTTGTACCTGCCAAAGATAAACGGTTTAGAAGTACTCCAGATCATTAAAGCTGACTCTGCTCTACGGCGCATCCCAATTGTCATGCTGACCACCTCGAAAGCTGAAGAAGACATTCGTCGTAGCTATGAGCTGGGAGCCAGCTCTTATCTCACAAAACCGATGACCTTTGAATTATTGGTTGAGGCAGTCAATATATTAGGAGAATACTGGTTTGATATTGTAGAGTTGCCGCCTGCTAGCACTCATGAGTAGACTTGTTGCAAAAGTCAAGTTGACCTCCTCACCTTCGCTCCGGCTCCATCTCCCCGATGCGGGGGGAAAAACTCTTGCTCCCTCTGGGTTTCGGGGAGGGTTGGAGAAGGGTTTCTAGCATTTATGCAAGAGGTCTAGTGATGATGGGCATAACTAAATCCTTTAAGACAAAGTTGATGCTTATTTGCTTTGGGTCAGCAGGAGTGTTGTTTTCAGCAGCGCCACCACAGCTACAGCTGAAGCTAGTCATACCTAAACCAAAGATGACACTAGTTTCACCCGTAACTCCTCTGCTGACTAAAGCGATCGCTTCGATTAGTTCTCAGGTCGTTGTCGATTTAAGTGAGGCTAAGGTTTACAGTTACTGGGGAAAACAGCAGCTAGCAAGCTACCCAGTTGCTGTCGGTCAACCGGGTTGGGAGACGCCTACCGGCACCTTCAAGGTTCAATACAAGCAACGTAACCCTGTCTGGAAACAACCGATTACTGGCGACCTGATCCCAACCGGACCGAATAATCCTTTAGGAGACCGGTGGATCAGTTTTTGGTCAGATGGACGTCATCAAATCGGGTTTCATGGCACTAATAAAGAGAATCTTGTGGGGCAAGCCATTTCCCACGGCTGCTTGCGGATGCGAAACGCTGATATTAGAGCGTTGTACGAGCAGGTAAGCGTAGGAACGCCGGTCGTTATAAGGAAATAGGTTGAATGTTGGAAGTTATAGGGAGCATCCACTGCATCCAAGATATCGTGACGCTCCTGCGGGGTTAGCTGAAAGCGGTGGCTGGAACTCTGGCAAATCCTGACTATTCACTAGAGGGTGAACCTGGACTGAATATCTAGACCTTGTAGCCACGTTGTCTCAACCAATTATCTAGAGCTTCATTGATAGGATTGAACTTAAAAGTTATCTACTAAAATTAGGATTACTACCAGAATTGATGCTATGGAACATGGATGCTAACGAAGTTTTGAGGCGTTATGTAGCAGGAGATAGAAATTTTCGTTTTGCTTTGCTAGAGGGTATCAGTCTAAAGGGAGCCGACCTAAGTGGAACCGACCTATTGGGTGCCTTCCTGAGTAATGCCAATCTGACTGATGCTAACCTGAATCAGGCTAAACTGAATGCTGCTGACTTGCGTTTTACCAACCTGAGTGGAGCTAACCTGAGCGAAGTTAATCTGTATTTTGCCTTCCTGAGTAATGCCAATCTGAATGAAGCTAACCTGAATAGAGCTAACCTCAATAAAGCTGATCTAAGTTTTACCAACCTGAGTAATGCCAACCTAAATAGAGCTAACCTGCTTGAAGCCAAACTGAATGAAGCCAACCTGAAGGGGGCTAACCTGAATAGAGCCTTCCTGAGTAATGTCAATCTGAAAGGTGCCAACTTGAATGGTGCTGACCTGCGTTTTGCTGTCCTAATAGATACTGAAATTGATGAGAGGACAAACTTTGACGCTAAATGGCGTCTTGTTTGGAATATTGTCAACCAAAAATCTAATGAGGGGGATTTAAGTGGAGCTAATCTGAGTGAAGCTGGCCTGAGTTTTGCTGACTTACGTGGAGCCAACTTACACGGAGCAGACTTACGTGGAGCCGATCTGAGAAGAGCCAAGTTGAATGAAGCCAATCTGAGCGGAGCCAACCTGAGCGGAGCCGAACTGAAGGCTGCCAACTTGCGTAATGCTAACCTGACTAACGCCAATCTGAGTGACGCCAATCTGACAAATACTGACTTAGAGGGAGCTAACCTCAATGGAGCTATCCTAGATGGAGCTAACCTAGACGGAACAATCCTAAGTGTACCGACGAATTTTGCTAAGAAGATTCAAAGCCTCTGTGAGACGGTTGGTGAAATATTAGAGGATGTCTCTAACGAAGAGGAAACAAAAAACTCTTTGATTTTGCCATTCCTTCAAGAAGTGCTTGGCTACGATACCAAACACCCCAGAAATTTCCATGCTGAGTACCCTGCCTCTTTTCGTAAAACTGGTTCTAAAAAATCAAACCCTGGTCGTGATCGAGCGGTTGATTATGCAATCTTCTTGGATGAAGAACCGCTGATATTTATAGAGGCAAAACCTCGCACTGAAGAAAAGCCTGAATCACATAATGGTCAGATGGCAGAATACTATGCTGCCAGCCAAAAAACGAAAGTAGCTGTAGTGACTAATGGACTAATTTACAATTTTTTTACGGACTATAAGCACTCAAACCTTATGGATGATGAACCCTTCTTTACTTTTAATCTTCGATCATACACTTCAAAAGATATTGAGCGGTTAAAGTTATTTCATCGGAATGTCTTTGATATAGAAACTATTAAGTTTGATTTTAGAGTTCTGACGTAGAGAAGTAGATAAATATAAATGGGAATAGTAAGGCTAGCAACGAAGGTATAACAATCTCATACTTATCTTCTATTTTATTGCTATACCATTCAAGTATTTGATCACACCATTTTAGCTTATAGCCAAGATAAATGACCGCTGCTAGAAAGCCTGTAGCAGCAGCTAAGTTATTCTTGAACTCTTCAATTGCAACCATTTTAAAGTAAACAAAGAGAGCTAAAAGGGTGAGCGATGCCCACCCTTCAAACATAACTGAAGATGCTGTCAAAGAATCCTAAACTCACATCTTGTATCTGATTTTCTCAATGCTCGTTTACCCCGTTTGACCCCCCTAACCCCCCTTATCAAGGGGGGAATATGAGGAATAACTTTTATTCTTGGGAAAAGGTACTTTCCGTGTCTTGTTCCCCCCTTACCAAGGGGGGCTAGGGGGGTGATGCAAGAGTTGAACTAAAGTTTCTTTAGCCCAAAATGCTCCCGAAAAAGTCGATAGTTTCCTTGAGGGCAACAATGAAGGCGTCTATTTCTTCGCGGGTATTGTAAAAGTACAAACTCGCCCGTGCAGTACCCGACACGCCCAAGATTCGGTGTAAGGGTTGAGTGCAATGATGACCAGAACGGATGGCAACGCCTTCGTTATCCAACATGGTAGACACGTCGCTGGAGTCGAGTCCGGGAACTGTAAAAGACGCTAGTGCTGCCCTACCTTTACCATCTGCCGTGGGTTGCGGTCCATGAATTTTAATGTCAGGAATGCCGCGCAGTTGCTTGAAGAGATAGGCGGTTAATTCTTCCTCATAGGCGTGGATTTTGTCCATACCTATGTTTGTTAAGTAGTCTACCGCTGCACCAAGCGCGATCGCTTCCCCAATTGCTGGTGTCCCGGCTTCAAATTTGTGGGGCAACTCGGCATAAGTGGAATGATCCAGGTAGACTTCGGAAATCATCTCGCCGCCACCCATAAACGGAGGCATTGCTAGTAATAGGTCAAGTTTCCCATACAGGAAGCCAATGCCAGTAGGGGCACACATTTTGTGACCAGAGGCAACTAGCCAATCACAGTCCATTGCCTGCACATCAATCGGCATGTGAGGTACACTCTGGCAAGCGTCGATTAATACTTTGGCTCCGTAACGGTGCGTGATCGCAATAATCTCTTCCACCGGGTTAATACAACCCAATGTATTAGACACATGAACCACACTCACCAGTTTGGTTTTATCAGAAATTAACTGCTGGAAATGCTCTAAATCAAACTCCCCAGTCTCAGTCAGTGTCACATGCCTAATCACCGCGCCCGTCTTTTGAGCAATCAACTGCCAGGGAACAATATTGCTGTGGTGTTCCATTACAGTGAGGATAATCTCATCTCCTGGCTGTAACGTATTCAACCCCCAAGTGTAAGCCACTAAGTTAATCGCTTCACTGGCATTCCGGGTGAAAACAATCTCTTGCCTAGAGGCAGCATTCACGAAAGCAGCAACCTTATCCCTAGCCCCCTCATAAGCCTCTGTGGATCTTACGCTGAGGGTATGAGCGCCCCGGTGGACGTTAGCATTATCTCGCTCATAGTAATGGCGTAGGGCATTCAGTACCGCTACCGGCTTTTGAGAGGTGGCGGCATTGTCGAGATACACTAAGGGTTTGCCGTTAACGTCCTGATGCAAAATCGGGAAATCGCGGCGCACCTTGGCAGCAATGGTTCTTTCCTGAGCAATGGTCATTGGTTATTAGTTATTGGCTATTGGTCATTGGTTATTGATTATTGGTTATTGGCAAACAACAAACAACAAACAACTAAGACGTTCTGCATGCAGCACATCGAGCAAGCCTTTGGCGCAACGAAGCAACAGGAATGCGGTTAACAATCTCAGCCACAAACGCCTCAATCAACAAGTTGCGGGCGTCGGCTTCATTGAGTCCACGGCTTTGCAGGTAGAAGACTTCCTCAGCATCCAGTTGGCTGACGGTTGCACCGTGGGAACATTTCACGTTGTCAGCCGTGATTTCTAGTTGAGGTTTGGTATCAACACGGGCTTTCGGCGATAGCAGTAAGTTGCGGTTCAACTGACCTGCATTTGTCAGCTGTGCAGCTTGGGGTACAAAGACTTTGCCATTGAATACGGCATGAGCGCGGTTGTCCACAATACATTTATGCAGCTGGTTGGTTATGCCATTGGGATGATTTAGTGCGATCGCACTATGAGTATCCGCCAGTTGTTCACCGCCAATGATCGTCAGTCCGTTGAGGGTAGTTTCCGTCCCCTCGCCTGTCTGGAAGACCTCTAAATTATGCCGAGATAGTTTAGCACCCAAGCTAATAGCATTGCAGGTGTAGCGGCTATTCCGGGCTTGCGCGATCGCACTCTTGCCAATGTGAAACGCCTCACCAGCTTCCCGCTGATTCCGGGTGTGGTTAACTTGGGCATTTTCCTCTACCCAAATCTCTGTTACCTGGTTCGTGAAATAGGGGTGATTCACTGGCATATCTGGACAACCCTCCACATTTGCCACGTAATGCTCAATCAGGCTCAGTTTAGAGCCTGCTTCAGCTACTACCAGAGAACGAGGCTGGGAAATAATCGGCACCTCGCCAGTGGTAGAGATAAACAGCAGATGGATAGGCGTCTCTACTACTGTGTTCTTCGACACCCACACCACCGCTGCATCCGTTAAACCAGCGGTATTGAGGGCGGTGAAGACTTCTGTTGCTCCTTGTTGCTGGGCGAGATATTTCCCAACTTTTGTACGATGAGTTACAGGCAATCCCGCCAAGTTACTGACAACTAACCCCTCTGGCAAGTCAGCAACAGCTGAGAGTTGGGGTGCATAAACACCATTGACATATACCAATCGAATCGCTGCTTCTGGCAGAATAAACGCAGCCACCCCTGACTGGGGCAAATCGACCTTGTCAGGCGTCTGAAAATTGACCTGTAATAGAGGCGACAAGTCAGTAAAGCGCCATTCCTCATCCCGCTTAGTGGGGATGGTGAGTTTATTAACCCACACAGAAGCGCGATCGCGCAGTTCTTGCACCAACGCCACTATTTCTGGGTCAATGACTTGTAAATCTAGCGCTTGACACTGATTTAATAACCCCGTGAGATAGGCATCTTTGCGATCGGGTACAGCGGTTAACCCCAACTCTTCTGGGTTAGGAATCATGCTGGCAGAAACTTGAATCGTCATCTTGCTGCCACCTCAGTTGCTTCTTGTTCCAGCACCCAGTCATAACCGCGCTCTTCGAGTTCCAAAGCTAGTTCTTTACTACCACTTGTAAGGATACGACCGGCTGCCATGACATGGACGAAATCCGGCTCAATATAATTGAGTA
>DATNQP010000208.1:0-3323 GCA_036703965.1 Leptolyngbyaceae cyanobacterium | reverse complement strand
AATTCTGGATGAAACTGTGCTTCCATGAAGCAAACCTTCATCATATCGGCATTCTCACGCATCCGCATCATCCGTCGCCGCATCACCTGCGCTACAGCTTTATAGCTGCCCATTTCACTCAGTTCCGTCAGCAAATCTGTGAGAATCTCCACCCAGCCTTGCGTTGCTACCTCAATAAGGATTGCCTTTTTGTTCTCAAAATGGCGAAATAGAGTACCTTCTGCCACGCCCGCAGCACAAGCTAAATCGCGGGTTGTTGTACCGTCATATCCCCGATGGGCAAACAAATGCTGCGCCGCTTGGAGGATTCGCTGCCTTGTCTCCATTTCTGACTGAGGAAGCCGATTTAAAATTCGCATCTAAGTAAAAATGAGAGCTGTAGCGTTATTGTGCAATAGCTTACCTAATAATTCGCAAAAGTTTCATAGTTCCTCACAAATTCCCCCCCTCTAAAGTGGGAAAAATTTATGAAGGAGTGCAAAGTACGCCGTATAGACTATGACACCTGTGCGCCTTTTGGGACAAAACCACCACAAGCTTCGCAACCCTTGTCTTTTTTTGCCACGATATAGCAGAAGAGTGAGAAATTCTTATTCTAGAAACAGTGCCAATAGCTACCGTTTTATGAGTCAGCTGAATCGATTTGTTCTGCTTTTCAAACTTTTTGCTAAGAGGCTACCGCTTGCTACCCGATTGAGGCAAAACCGTTTGCCATCAGTAATTGTGGCTTTCCTGGGAGCGACAATGCTGGCATGGGGAATACTGCCTGCTGTTGCTTTGGCTCGCACCGAGACCCCGACCGCTACCTCCGAGTCTATCCAACCTTACTTAGATAGAGTCATCGAGCGAGTCAGTGAGTTTCGCCTCGATAATGGCATCAAATTCATTGTCCTAGAACGCCACCAAGCCCCAGTAGTGTCTTTTCTAACCTATGCAGATGTCGGTGGGGCTGACGAACCCGATGGGAAAACTGGCGTTGCTCACTTCCTGGAGCATTTGGCCTTCAAAGGTACCACACGCATTGGGACAAAAGACTATAAAGCAGAAAAGCCCCTGTTAGACCGCTTAGATCAGTTGTTTGAACAAATTCAAGCAGCCAAAGCGGCTGGAAAAGAAGCAGAAGTCACCAAGTTACAGGCAGAGTTTACCAAAATTGAGTCCGAGGCGACTGGCTTAGCAAAACAAAATGAGCTGGGTCAGATTGTTGAGCAGGCTGGAGGCGTTGGTTTGAATGCCGCAACCTCTACCGATGCGACGGTATACTTCTACAGCTTCCCGTCTAATAAGCTAGAGCTGTGGATGTCCTTGGAGTCGGAACGCTTCCTGGAACCCGTATTTCGCGAATTTTACAAAGAAAAAGACGTCATCCTGGAAGAGCGTCGTCTGCGAACTGATAACTCTCCCATCGGTCAAATGATTGAGGCTTTTCTCGATGCTGCCTTTAAGGTGCATCCTTATCGGCGTCCGGTGATTGGCTATGACAAAGATATCCGCAATCTCACCCACAAAGATGTGCAACAGTTTTTTGAGACTCACTATGTTCCCAGTAATTTGACAATGGGGGTTGTGGGTGACGTTGACCCAGAGCAAGTTAAACGGTTAGCTCAAGTCTACTTTGGACGCTACAAAACAGGAAATAAACCAACGGGAGTAAGTGTTGTCGAGCCACAACAGCAGCAAACGCGGGAAGTGATGTTGCAATTGCCCTCACAACCCTGGTACCTGGAGGGATACCATCGACCCGGAATCAAACATCCCGACAATGTGGTTTATGAGATTATCGGGCGTCTGCTGAGTGATGGTCGGACATCTCGCCTCTATAAGTCTCTGGTGGAAGAGAAACAGTTAGCGATCTCTGCCCAGGGCTTTAGTGGTTTTCCTGGAGATAAGTATCCAAATTTGATGTTGTTATATGCCTTAACAGCGCCCAATCATACGGTGGATGAAGTGGCCGTTGCCCTGCGGGGTGAAATTGAACGGCTGAAGACGGAACCTGTATCGCCGCAGGAGTTGGATCGGGTGAAAACACAGGCGCGTGCTGATGTATTGCGATCGCTCGATTCCAATACAGGTATGGCACGCTCTCTGGTGGAGTACGATGTCAAAACCGGCGACTGGCGAAATTTATTCAAGGATTTAGAGGCGATTGCTGCTGTTACCCCAGCCGACATTCAGCGGGTAGCGCGTGTGACTTTCCAACCGGAAAATCGCACGATTGGTCGTCTGTTGTCGAAAGGTGAGTAAGGGATGAACAAAACACATCAGGCGCAGAGAAAGATGACGAAACAAGGGAAACATTTAAAGCGCAAAATCAGGAATCTTCTGTTTTTACTTTTGCCGTTTGCCGTTTGCCTTTTATTGCGCTCCCCGGCGGTAGCCGCTACAGCCAAGCATTATACGGAGTTAGAGTTTGCACCCCTGCCAGAAATTCAGATCCCAGCGTATACGCGCTATAAGCTGGACAATGGGATGGTTGTGTATCTGATGGAAGATCATGAACTACCCCTGGTTAGCGGCACAGCACTGATTCGCACGGGCGATCGCCTCGAACCAGTGGATAAAGTCGGCTTGGCAGGGCTGGTTGGGGAAGTGATGCGGACTGGCGGTACAACAAAGCACTCAGGTGATGAACTAAACCAGCTTTTAGAACAACGGGCGGCTTCTGTAGAAACAAGCATTAGTACAGCAGCGGGTAGTGGTAGTTTCAGCGCCCTCAGCGAAGACGTGGATACCGTTTTTGATTTGTTTGCTGAGGTGATGCAAAAGCCGGTATTTGCCCCAGAAAAGCTGGAGTTAGCCAAAAGACAAGAGGCGGGGCAGATTGCCCGTCGTAATGATGACCCAAATGATATTGCAGGTCGGGAATTTCAAAAACTCATCTACGGTGACAAAAGTCCCTACGCCCGTACAGTAGAGTATCAGACGCTCAATAATATCTCCCGTGAAGATTTAGTGGCGTTCTACAAGAAATATTTTCATCCTGAAGACATGATTTTGGGCATCATCGGGGATTTTGATTCTGCCACAATGCGATCGCGCATTCAGGAGAAATTTGGCGACTGGAAACCGGCATCCCGGCAGGAAATGCCACCCGTCCCATCGGTATCGCAGTCAAAGCAAGGAGGTGTCTTCTTCGTCAATCAGCCCCAACTCACCCAGAGTTATGTTCAGATGGGGCATTTGGGCGGCCAGTTCAACAGCCCTGACTATGCCGCACTGGATGTTTTAAATCAGGTGATGAATGGGTTTGGCGGACGGCTATTCAACGAAGTGCGATCGCGCCAAGGTCTTGCCTATTCAGTTTATGGCTATTGGAGTCCCCG
>DATNQP010000207.1:0-12788 GCA_036703965.1 Leptolyngbyaceae cyanobacterium | reverse complement strand
TTGGGATTCTAAATCAGCCAACAAGGACATCAACCAGCTTAAGTCATCAGAAGTTGTGTTCAAATGTGTCGAAGAGGGAGCAGAGTGCAAGAGGGAAGATTCAGATTGTTCTGTCACCCGTGACACAAGCTCTTTTTGCGACACCTGTAACTCTTGGTCTATCGAAGTTTGAGGGACTGTCACTGCTGTCACCATTTCTTCTATCCCCTGGGTGTCGTTATCAGGTGGCATTGGACCAACAGGAGGATTACCGCCTCCTCCATCACCGTTATTACCGTCACCATCAGGCGGGGGTTCTGGTAACTTAACGACAAATCGGAACTGTCGCCCATCCTTTTCAACGAAGCCACGTCCCATTTCTTGCAGCTTGCCAAACAATTCCAGAGTGTAAGCCCCGACTTGTCGCCCCATGTCCTTCGCCCGTCGTCCAATCGCTTTGACGGCTCGATAGGCATCACGAGCGAGAATCCCAGTGGGATTAGCGATGCCTAAATCCCAGATTTTCATCAGGATGCTGGAAATGGAATCACTATCGGCTGTCTTTTCCTGAACCACTTGAAAAGCGCTGCGGTAGTACCGACCCATCTCGATTGCTCGTTCTAAGGTATCCCGCTGAATTTCATGGCGAGGGCGATTGGGTTCATAGAAGCATTCAATGGTGTGCAGTGCCAGCGCTATGCGCAGAATCTGACTACTGAGCTTTCGCATCCAAATTCGGACAGCGGGAGTTGCACCCAGTTCGGCTTGAATGCCAATTGACTCATAGATTTTGTCGTACAGCGCCGAAGCGGCGGGTGAGAGTTTCAGGGTAGCTTTTGGGAACTGCTCATCAATCCATTTGAACAACTTGGGCAGGGTTTGAGATAAGTGGCAGTAACCTTTCACCCGCTTAGCAGGCATAACTTTCAGACAGGCAAACAGCATCCGTGCTTGTAAGCCTTGGGCATCTTCCGGGTCTTTAAAGATTTTGCGAAACATTCCAGGTTGAATTCCCCCTGCTAGACTTAACCGAGGGTTAGAAACAATGAAAGAGTCTTCGTAATGCACTCGGTCTACTTGTTGGGTATCTCCATCCCAACTTTCAATAAATACATCGAGTCCTTCTGTTTCTCCTTTGCCGGAAAACTGGTCTAAGGACTTGAACCAGCCGCCAATTTCATCCCGTACTAGGAGTGAGCCGTTATTTCCTTGTTCACTCAGGCGACGCATTAAGGCTTGCATGGTAGCAATTTTGAACAAGTATTTGCGTTCTGAGGTAGGAGGGTCGGGTTTTTCACCAGCATTATCTTTCTTGGAGGCGCTGATTTTTTCTTTGAACTGGACGTACTCTTCCTGAAATCGTCGGGTTTCCGCTTCTTGCCACTTTTCAAGTGAACTGGTGACCAATTTCTTAGCCCTCGTCTTACCCCCTCCGGATTCCATGACTGAACATGTCCAGGCAATAGCAGGAATGATATGAGAATCGACGTTTAAATTAACTTGTTTGCCTAATAAGGAAAGCACAGCGGGGAATAAGTACTGCCAGATGCCAACAGGGTCAACGTTGAGGATTTGGGCATCGTGTACTAAATCGGATGCCATATGGGGGAGAACGTTGTGGAAGTTAAGCTGAGTGTTATCCCAGTCAATTAGCTGGTCTAAGCGTTGTTTGTCTTGGGGGAGGACTTCATCAAATTGAGATCTTTGGCTCGCAACCAGCTGCCAAAATGACGGCCTGGACATGACTGATTGCGTCAGCACTGCATCCAGTTCGGCTTGTTCAAGCCATTCTTCTAATCCTTTGGAGAGGATAGCGGTGACAGCGGTGACAGTGGCTGAAACGTCCAACCATCCTGTATTAGAGCTGTCACTCGCTATTGAGTTGTCACGGGTGACACTCTGAGTACCTTCAGAAGACTTTTGGCTTGACGGGAAACCTGGGGTACCTTTTCTATCAGTGGTCATCCGTTGATTGGGTCTGACGTAGTTTCTCCAGTACCAACTCCGAATACAAGTCTCAACCCCTGTGGGTGGACAGCTGGGAGTGGGGTTGTCTTTGAGGGCTGATTTCCAAATGGCATCGACTTCTTTGATTGGCAGGGGTGGGGTGCAACGGGCGGCGTAGTCAGAAAGCAGCGGTCGTGGGTCGCCTTCAAACAGCTGTCCAATAGATTGGAGGTAAGCCGCTGTACCAATTAGGTCACGGGCGAGTTTAGCCCCATTGGTATTGCGTCCACCCAGGTTTGCTCCCCAGTCCAACAGAGCGCGAGATTCTTTGGATAAACAGGCTTTGAGGGGTACACACTCAGGGACAGGAACTGTGATGTCTTCATAGCGTCCGCCCTGGTTGTGTGAGCGAAAAGAGTCGAGTTTTAGGGTGTGATTTGGTGTTTGGACTTGAGGTAATGGTGCGACGGGAATCTCACTATCAAGTGTCTGTTGAGGTTGTTGGGTTTTGAGCCGAAGAAGCTCGGCCTGGATTGTTTCGTAAGAATATTTCACCCCAGAGTCCTGCACAATCTCTGTTCGCACTGGCTCACGGCCAGGTTTGATATGCCAGCCCCCAGCTAGACGGAACACCCGTGAGGGATTTTGGTTGGCTGGATCTGCTCCCATGACTTCAATGAGCAGTAATTGTAATTCGCGCCATTGCTCTACGGTAATGGGTTGGTCGAACACCCAATAAGGTTGGGCTGATTTGTCACCCGAATATACGGTGAAAGTCGGTTCAAGGAAGCCAAGTGTTTCCCAATGCAGCAGCTGCTCTTCTAGTGAACGTTCATCCCATTCGCAGAAAATTGCCACGCACTGTTTAATGTCTTTGTCTTCGTGACCGCCTCCAGTACCATTGACAACGACATATACTCCACGGCCATCCCGTTGGTAATTTTCTACAGCCTCCCAGCGCAGGCGGTTGAGCTTACGCCCTTTGTCATTGCCTTTGCGCTCGTCAAGTGAGTGGTAGAAAAAGCGCAGGTAAACGTTTTGACCTGACTCATAGCCCAAGTACTCTAGCTGACGACGAGTTTGGTCACGCTCAATTTGAGGAAAGGTTAAGTTGTCTGAAGAATGAATAAACATTGTAAATGCCTCCTACAGCTTGTAGTGATGAGAGAGCCGTGGAGGTTTCCATCACGCCAGGTGATTGGGACTGCTGAGGTTCATGCTGTTTAAAAAATTGTTATGGGAACTCTTGTAGTTTAGTGCAGAGGCATCTAAACTAATAAAAGACAGCATGAAAACTCAGAGATTTAGTGGCTCTAAACAGTTTCTTCGATCCGCCAAGACCTAGGGAAACTATTAGAGTTGGAAACCTCCGTGTTGTACGGTATGCGGCTTTTAGCCGCTCACCTATGTAGTTAGTTCGTTAAGGGAAAAGTTCCTCACCTCCCTGGTTTAAGTAAGATCCGGGCAAGGCAGAAGCCAGGATTCTTCGGTAAAGGATAAACTTAAGCATACTATAAACTCGGTAAGAGAGAACTGTTGCCGGTTTTTTTTGTTTGGATAGTTTTGTTTCTCTACCAGGTTGGGTAGCACGTACAGAACTCAAACCAAAAAGCATTGCTAACCAAGAGAAATTTTTTATCAGCTGACTGACCAAGTTCTGATTCTCTCTAGTTAAGTCTTTCAAAAATACCAGTAAGTTAATTTGGTGATTTTTGGGGTTAAATAACAGTATCAAGATATCCTGACATAGCCTGACGTTTCCCGACAGTAGAGTGGGTTATACTGTTGTCATGTCAGGATTAACACCGCAACAAGCGGCTGATCTTCTGGGAGTATCCACCCGGACGCTCTTAAGATGGGAAGACCAAGGAAAAGTCAAGCCAATTCGTACTGCTGGGGGTCACCGTCGATACGATGTATCGGAACTTTTAGGAAGCCAGACAGATGCATCGTTAACTCTTGGCTACGCTAGAGTTTCCAGTCATGACCAAAAGCAAGATCTAGAAAGGCAAATATTGGTCTTAGAAACCTACTGCGCCAAGCAGGGTTGGAACTTTGAAATTATCCAAGACTTGGGCAGTGGAATGAATTACAAAAAGCGTGGGCTTATTCGGCTTATCAAACTGATAACCACTCACCAAGTTGAGCGATTAGTCTTAACTCATAAAGATAGGTTACTACGTTTTGGGTCTGACCTAATATTCTATCTTTGTGAGCAGTTTGGCACAGAAGTAGTTATTATTAATAGGTCAGAGGATTCAAGTTTTGAGGAAGATTTGACCAAAGACGTTTTAGAAATAATTACTGTATTTTCAGCAAGGCTGTACGGCAGCAGGTCACACAAGAACAAGCAGGTTGTTGAACGATTAAGAGCAGTAGCTGAAGAATTGAAATGACTTGTATCACTTACCAAACCAAGTCCCCATCCCACCTTACAGAATTTTGTGAGGCGATGGGGATTTTGTTTGCTCAGGTGGAGCGACATCTGTACAAAGCCTTACAGCGTGGAGAAAGGCTTAACGACCTGAAGCGTGACTATCAAGTTATCTATGGGATTAATGCCCGTCAGTTCAACTCTATTCACTCCAGTATTAAAGGTAAAATAGAAAGCCGCCAACAATGTCATCAAAGAAAAATTGCTGAATTGGCTGACCGTGTTAAAGGATTAGAGAAAGCCCTTAACACTCTTGGGTGTCAGCTGAAAAAGACAAGACTTGCTTGTGGGATAGAAAAAAAGAAATCTCCACGGTGGTTGCTCAAGCAGCAGATTCACCAAAAGAAGCGAAAGTTAGCAACACTACAAGCACGCCTTGCCGGTGTCAAAGCATCTAAGCCTTCTATCATCTTTGGCAGTAAGCAACTGTGGAAAGCTCAGTTCAATCTAGAAGCCAATGGATATACCTCTCACCAAGAGTGGTTAGTAGATTGGAGAGCTGCTCGTACTAGTCAGTTCATACTGGTTGGTTCAAAAGATGAAAAAGCCGGTTGCCAGAACTGTCAATTATCAGAAGATGGCAGGATTAAGATTCGAGTTCCCAAAGCGTTAGAATCTCAATTTGGTCAGTACGTCATGGGCAGCCAAATTAAGTTTTCTTACGGTCAAAAAAACATTAATTACGCCCTCTTGACAGGACAATCTCTGACTTATCGCTTTGTTCGTAAGAACAGCCAGTGGTACATCTTCTGTACAACCGACCGACCCGATGTTCCAACTCAGTCTCGTTGGTTGAATGGTGTTATGGGGATTGACCTCAACCCTGGTCTGATTGGATGGGCAATTGCTGATAGAGAAGGGAACCTAAAAGCCAAAGGACAGATCAGAGTCAACTTGCAAGATTTGTCGTCCGAACAAACAAAGGCAACTCTGGGTGATGCGGTTAAGCAGTTAGTAGATATTGCGTCGGAATATGGATGTCCAATTGCTGTAGAAACCTTGGATTTCTCCAAGAAGAAAACATCCATGAAACAGCAGGGAGTCAGGTATTCCCGTATGCTGAGTAACTTCGCTTACTCCAAGTTTTTTGAAATGCTCAATTCCCGTGCCGAACGCACAGGGATTGAGGTTGTCAAGCTCAACGCTGCCTACTCCAGCTTGATTGGGTTAGGTAAGTTTATGGCTCAATATGGTCTTTCTAGCGATACGGCAGCAGGATTTGTTCTAGCTCGTCGTGCCTTGAGAAAATCAGAGCGCATTCCAGCCAATCTTGCCCGATTGCTACCAGAGGATAGAAGTCGGCACAGTTGGAGCTACTGGAATGCGCTCAACAAGAAGTTATGCGGCCTGCGTCGGCATGATTTCTTTAATCTTAGCGCCGCTAACAGAGGGGTGGTGGTCACGCTGCCTGATGAGTTGGATTCCTCCAGCCGGTCAGGCGGCAAGCCTAAAAGCACTTCCACTGGTGGGCGAGACTCCCACCCGCTAGCAGACAACACTGCTCGGTCTGTGCCTGATTCCCTTCAGCTTTGTCGGGATTTGTCGGGTTTTTAAGGAGCGGTTAAGGATTCGGGGTCAACGATAACGATTTTCTGGTCTAACAAGCTCTCACCACAACCCACAATTGTCCGGGTGCCTTCCTGCTGACTGGCAGCTGCCACCACCCGGTTTTGCTCAAGTGCTGCCCCATGAATCTGGCCAACAACGGGTGGAGCTGTTTTCAACCCCCCAGAAACAATCAGGGTTGTTTCAGCCATACCGTAGCAGGGGAGAAATGCCTCCCTTCGGAAACCACAGGGTTCAAAACTAGCAGCAAATTGCTCCAGTGTCTGGGCACGGACGGGTTCAGCTCCGGTGAAAGCCACCTCCCAGCTGCTCAGGTCAAGACAAGAGCGCTGTTCGGGAGTAATCTTGCGAACACACAGGTCATAGGCAAAATTAGGTCCGCCACTGGTAGTAGATTTGTAGCGGGAAATAGCCTGTAGCCAGCGAAAAGGCTTTTGGAGAAAGTCTACCGGCGACATAAGTGCGACAGGGAACCCACCGTATAGGGGCTGTAACACCCCACCAATCAACCCCATATCGTGGTAGAGCGGTAGCCAGATTACACCCTGGCTGTTAGGTGTATGCTCGAAACACTTATGGATTAGAGCCGAATTGTGAAGCAGATTGCCATGACTGACCATCACTCCCTTCGGTGTCCCCGTAGAACCCGAAGTGTACTGGAGAAAAGCTAGAGTGTCCCTGCTCACTGTCGGTTCCTGCCAGTCTGACGCCAGGTTGCTGGCAATCTTATCCGTGACCAGCCAGCGCAACGCAGCCAATTCTCTATTCTGGGCAAATCGCCTCTCTATGTTTGTCAACTCTGATGTAGTGGTGAGCGCTACCGCCGCCTGGGTATCTGACACGATCGCCTGCAACCTAGAGATATTCTGATTACGCCGGGGTGGATAAGCAGGAACAGCCACAACCCCAGCATATAAACACCCAAAGAAGGCAGCAATGAACTCCAGACCTGGTGGATAGAGCAGCAAGGCACGAGAGCCAGTAGCATCTAAACTCTGGAGCTGCTTCGCGATCGCCCGGGCAAGTCTATCCAATTCTTTATAAGTTAGCCTACCTGCTTCTGTTTCTCCGTCCTGCAAAAAGGTATAAGCCGTTTTGTCAGACTGATTTTGTGCTCTGTAACTCAGCAGGTCTACCCAAGTCGAAACTTCATGCCCGGTATCAGTAGAAGAAGTGAAATAAGTAGTCATTCTATATACCTTGATCAACTTACCTCAATGCCGCTCATTTAAGCGGTTAAACTGTTCTCAATAAGCACACAGTTAACTGATTTCTACTTGTCCTCTTGGCGCTTCAAAGCTGAAACTATGCCTACATAATCAAGACTAATAGGCATTTCAAATTCTCTTACCACAGTCCGACTGGCACTAATATAAGCGCTTTTTTAAGCCCACGGCTTTTGTAAGTTGGTAGCAGTCGCCGCCCCATGCTCTCTCAACTTAGTACCATTATCCTAAAACAAAAGGTTCTGTACGTAGCTAGAGAAAACTTGTTCTTGAGAGATGCTTGTTTTCTTTTTAATAAAGTTTGTTTTTGGTCGGTTAAGGGCAAGCAATTTTTTTCGTATGTATAAACTTGTGTCTGCTGCATAACCTGATGACTGTCGTTTTCGCAAGATTACAATAATTTCCTAGATTTGTCACTAGCTGAATCCAAATTATATGTTATTAATTAATGTAAAGATTAATAGTATTAAGGAGAGATAGCGGGGATCGCGTAAATCAATGAAACAGATAAGCAAACTTTATAAAATGTTGGAAATAGTTAGACTACTAGGCTTTAGATAAGCTTTAAAAACGAAAATATAGTATTCATTTCAGCTATCGATGTTTGATAGGGTTTCAATGCAGTAAATGCATAGGGATATAGATTATGATAAGCGCGTACCCTGTAACTTACAGAGTCTCAAACTTCTGAACAACCGAAGTTACGGACTAAAAGAACTAGAGACGTGAAAATTCTCGCGATCGCAAATGGGAAAGGAGGAGTTGGCAAAACCACGACATCTGTGAATCTAGCAGCCATCCTCTCCTCTAAAATGAAGACACTGGCGGTCGATGCCGACCCGCAAGGCAGTCTGTCTTGGTGGTTTGAACAGGGCGAAATGCCCTTTGAGCTGTCCACCGAAACTGACCCCAAGCTCCTCAAGCAGCTCAAGAAAGTCAAGGGCTACGAGTTAGTTGTAGTGGACACGCCCCCAGCACTACGGTCGGATGCCCTATTGAGCGTGGTGCAAGCGGCGGATTATCTGATTCTGCCCACCCAACCCGCACCGATGGACTTAACAGCATTAATCGAGACGGTGCGACAGGCGATCGCCCCTTCCCAAGTTGCCCACCGCGTACTCCTAACCCAGGTAGACCCCAGGAGCTTAAACGATGCCCTGGATGCCCAAAAGTCTTTGATGGATGCAGGTATTCCGGTTTTCAACGCCTTCATCCGAGCTTACAAAGTTCACGAACGCGCACCCCTTGAAGGTGTCCCGATTACCCAGGCAAAGGGAAAAAACGCCAAGGAAGCCGCCTCTGATTACCAGCGAGTCGCCGACGAACTCTTGCGAGAGTGGGGGAGCCGATGACTAAGAAACGGAAACTCGGCGACTTAATCAAACAGGAAACTCAGCGAAATGAACCAGAGCCAGAGCCAGTACCGGAGCCGGAGTTAGAACAAGAGACGCAGCCTCTTTATCTGACCCTGGTTCGTAAAGAAACTAGGTTGCGAGAGGACCAGCTGGAGAAGTTAACCGTACTGACTCGGAAGCTTAATCGACAACGCCGGGGTGGGGAACGCCTCACAGAGAATACTTTAATCCGGGTAGCGATCGATTTATTGCTGAGTCAGTCAGTCAAGTTGAGCGGGGCAACTGAAGCTGAACTTTTGGAGACTCTCGGTTTGGAACCTACGGAGTAACAGAATTTCAAGATAACAGACTTACAGACTTCCAAACTTCCAAACTTACAGAGTTGTTGCCTAACAGGTGGGGGTCGCTATCTTCTGAGACAGCGAGTTACAGACTTACAGAGTTACAGCTTTCAGACTTACAGAGTTACAGCTTTCAGACTTACAGAATTACTAGAGTTCTGTTCACTCACCTCGAACATCTCTTCTTCTCTTAGTAGGAATCTCCAACCGCTCCACCGCCTGCCGCTTAGTCTCTTCTCCTCGGCGGTCGTATTTGGCAGTCGTTACCGGACTAGAATGCCCAGCCAGCTTCGCCACCGTAACAATATCAATTCCAGCATCGAGCAAATCCGAGCAAAACGTTCTCCTGAAATCATGGGGAGAGAACGAGGTCACTCCAGCTTCTAGAGCGCGTTTGCGGACAATCATCAGCACCGCCTGGGGGGTCATGTGTCGCTTGAGCAGCCGTCCCCCCTTCGTGACCGGATACAGCAACGCCCCTGGTTCTATCCCCCGGAGCGTCAGCCAATCAACCACCAGCTCACACGCGGCTCCAGGAAGATACACCGTCCGGTCTTTATTCCCTTTGCCTCCCCGAATCTCCAAAGCCCTGGCGTTGGCATTGAAATCCCGTAACTCCAGAAGAACCACCTCAGCACGCCGCAGCCCCGCTCCCCTTAAAATCGCAATCAGGGCGGCATCTCTCGCTCCTGCGGGTGTCGGGTCTGATGTGCAAACCTCAAATAAAGCCGCAATCTCGGCGGCGGTCAAAGCTCTGCCTCTGAGTTTATTCGTCGTCTTAATCTTCGGTAAGTCCACTGCCTTGGCATAGTCGGTGGCGTCCATCAAATCTAGCCTCAGCGCTTCGGAGAGTACCCGCCTCAAAGCACACATCATCTTCCTCGTCGTCGCCGTCGAGTGCTTAAAAGACAGCGCCGTCTGAACTGCCGCCGTATGCTGATACCGTAGCGCCGCCCAATCCAAGCTCATGGCATCGCACTGGCCATCAGTAAGAAGAGAAGCGATCGCATCGAGAGCCTGCCGCATAGTCGGTCTAGACCCAGGAGATAAAAAGCCAATGTAAACTGCCGCTGGATGCATTGTTAGCGGCAGCGGCTCAAGAAGCGCTAAAGATTTAGCGCCGACCGGGGATGAACCCATAAATTTTTACCAGAACAGCAATTCTAAAAAGCTATTGTGTCACGTTCCGTGACTCTCCACGAGCTACACTGAACGCAAGAGCCGCCTATTTGTCCCGGATGGACTTTAAGCCATGCCTTCACCGTTTCCGGGGATGGACCCGTATCTGGAGCAACCTGCATTTTGGTCGTCGTTTCACAGTCGGCTGGTTGTAGCGATCGCATCAGCGATCGAGGCAATGCTCGATCCGCAGTATTATAGCCCACATTCCGCAGGTTGCTGATAGAGTCAGAGGTATTTTTCAGTACTCTAGAGAGTTTTTTCTTAAAAAGGCGATCGAAAAAGACGTTTCCGGTATGTTATTGATAATGATAATCACAACGACTCGGCGTTGACTTCAATGAAGGCATCAAAAGCCAAGGAAATACAACGCTAATTAGTGAGCATATGCTGCCGCCCAGAAAGAGCGACAGATTCAACTACAGCCCAATCAGCTCAAGCCACCGACTCAGCCAGAATGATAATAACGCCTCGCTTCGGTTCCCCAAAAGCGGAGGATTTTCTGTCGTTCCGGTGTCAGATTAGTAATGTGCTCCACACCATCGACAATCAGTAGATGCACCGACTGAAAACTCTGGAATACCCAGCGTAGGGTGGGACGGCTTGTCAACTTGCCGACTTGATTTTTGATGCCTTCACCCGCTTGCTGTAAGGACTGACGCAACTGACGTTGAGCCAAAGAATAGACCAGTAGGCACAGTCCCATTACCATTGCCAAAGCTTCGACTCGTTTGGGGGATTTGACAAACACACTGGAAGTGAAGAATAACGGGTCTTTGAGAAAGCGAAACCCTCGCTCGTTGCTCTGTTGGTCTTTGTACTCTCGCAGGGCGTCATCGGTACTCAACTCGGTAGCATCCAGAACATTAGTAGCGAGGATAAATCGACCGACACGAGTCATCTCCACTTCAATCACTTCTGGGTTAGGAACTAGAGTGGCTTGAACGCAATAAGTAATGCGAGTAGGTTGTTCATCTTGACGAGGACGACCAGCTTTATCATAGTGAGGTTGAGCAATGAATTTGAGTTCTGCCAGACGGTGGTACTTCAAGGATTGCTCAAACTTGATTGCCGCCCAGTGGGCATCGGGTTCACAAGCAAACACTTGCGCTGATAGTTGTCGGAGTTTGACTGATTTTGAAGAGTGTTCCTTGTCGATACGCTTGTGGAGTTGTTGCATATCCGCCTGTTTGCGCTGTTCGCTTTCAACAATCAGCCAACGCTGTTCAACTCCACCATAATGACTGCGACGTTCGGCGATACGATACCCCTTATGGCTGCTAGTTCTCCATTCATTGGCTTGAATCTCCCACAAGACTTGCTTGGCTTGTGCCAGGGTCAGAGGCACTCGTGTTAGCCACTTGAGCTGTTTCATAGCTATGAGGTTGTCGGCAGTGTACAAGGCACTGTCAGCGACGCATAACCCTTCAAATGTCCATTGCTCCCGAAATTTCTCAAATAGTTTGGCAAAGGCGGTTTTGTCATCTTCCTTGCCGTCGGCAACCCGCAAAAACAACGGCACATCTCCATCGGCTGTGCAAATTGTATCGATAATGAACTGTTTGAGGTCAGGTCGATGGTCTCTTGAGTAGCCATGGGTAATGGTAATTGCTTTTGGCTGCTCATCACAACGCTCTTGGGAACTAGTTGAGTCGCCTGAAGCTTCTAACTCACTAGTAGCCGTGGTGGAGTCGGAGTTGGAGCTGGATAGATACTCTCCATCTACATGAAATGAACTGGAGTCTAGATGGATGCTTCTCATCGATACCCCAAACTGTTCTACTGCTTTCATCGCCAGGGTTGTGAACGCTTGAGTCACTCCCACCACAGCCTCGACCCACCCCATCTGGTCGATGATGCCTGCAACAATGCCTAGATGGTTGATGTCTTTGACTTGGATTTCCGCTGGCTGTTGAGTCATTCCTTAAAAATACCTCTGACTCTACCAGCAACCTGCGGAATGTGGGTTATAGCTGTCGCCATAAAGGTTAGGACACTGCATCCTTGAGAACGGATTCCATTGCTTGCCGCAAAGAAGCATAGCTAGATAAGCATTTGCGAATCCGAATTTTGAGCCAAGCCCAGCACTTCTCAATTCGGTTCAAGTCTGGAGAATAAGCTGGTAGATATAGCAAAAGGCAGTAGGGCTTCCCCACACACAAACGAAAGAAGCCCAACAAATGAAACAAAATGATTTTGCCCCTTGTGATAATAGTATCACATCTCAACCCGTTTTTCGCGCAAATCCCAACCACCTCCCCTGCGCTAGCTGCGGCTCAAACGAGCGGAAATTAGGCGCTGGGAAAGGACCACACACAGCATCGCTGCGGTGTCAAGAGTGCGATCGCTTCATTCGATGGATTGGTAAATCTGACTTAGCAAAAATTGAAAATCAGGGAGGGCTGCGGTAATGATTGCAACACCTATTTCTTCAACTCTACAGCGTCAGCAAGAGCAGCAGGAGACTCTATCGCGCTGCTTGGAAGACGCAATTAACAGCCTAAGTGCAGAGCAGATTTACAACCATCCTTCCCATAATTTTAAGCAATCTGGCGACAGGTTGCGGGGCGGATGTCCGTTGCATCCAAGTAAATCAGGCTCCAGTTTCGTCGTCACCATGTCGTCAAAATTATTTTTCTGTGCGGGCTGTCAGTTCGGTGGTAGCCCCGCCGATTATCGAGCCAGCATCAAGGCAGGACGATGGGTCAAAGCTCGTGGCAAAGATTTTGTTGAGACGGTTCGGGAGTTAGCCGCCGATGCA
>DATNQP010000206.1:0-4811 GCA_036703965.1 Leptolyngbyaceae cyanobacterium | reverse complement strand
CTGGTTGTTGCGAACTCCCGTATTAGGCTGACAGGAGTGATTAATTAAACAGGCTGGTTTATCTAGTTCTACATGAAGCTCAAAGTCCATTTTAATGATGCCTAGCTGATTAAAAGTGTAAAACTAGCAATTTTCCAAGGTAAAATTTTGACAGCTTTTCCATCAGAAGAGGCCTCTAGTATTTGCGTGGGTCGCTCTAATAAATCAACGGAGTGCGCTATATTCAACCCTAAATCACTCTGCACTTGGGACTCAGCTACTTCTCCGTGGCATTCATAACACCGTAAAATCCACTGATCTGAACAATCTTCTGCTTGCTTGAGAGCCATCAAAATCAAATTATCAGCCTGTAAATCTAAAAATTGACCAACGGCTGGTAAGGAAGAATTTGTGCGATCGCATAACGTAGAAAGCAACATCACCTGCATTGGCAAATTCAACTCATAACCCCGTCGCACTGTACTCGATGACTGCCAACTGCCACTATGAGGATAAATAGCGTAAGTAAACTGGTGGATACCTCGGTCGGCTTCTGGGTCAGGCCAACTTGGGCTTCTAAGCAGTGTCAGGCGTAATTGAGAGGGCTGGGAATCGTAGCCATATTTGCAATCATTGAGCAAACTGACACCGTATTCCTCATCTCCAAGGTCTGCCCAACGAAGGGCAGGAACTTCCCATTTAGCTTGTTCGGCAGCTGTTTGAGGACGAGTCGGGCGTTGGATGGCACCACAAGGAATTTCATAAGTGGCAAAGTCGGCTTCCAGGTTCAAGGGAAAAGCGGCTTTTACCAATACGTGGCGTTCCTGCCAGTCTACGGTTGTAACAATTTTGAGAAGGGGTGATTCAGCACAGAGTACATAATCCTGGTAAAACTGAGATTGTCCCAACTGGCGTACAACACGCAAACGCGATCGCAACACTCCTCGTTCTAACCACTCGATAGATTTTAGCTGGGTTGGAGGCAAAGGGTGCTGAGTATAGTTGGGGTCAATGTTCCAGGCGTCCCAGTATTGACCACTGTCTTGGAAGGCTTGCAGCTGATTACCAGAACCACTAAGCACTTCTCGTTGATGGATTTTATCAAAGACGCGGCTCAAGTCTCCGGTATTGGGGTCAACAACAACCCGCAGCACTTCATTTTCTAAAACCCAGTTCTCTTGTAGCTTAGGGGCTAAGGCTTCCGTGCCTCTACCGAGTTCATCATGGCAAGGACACAACCAAAAGACGCGGTACCCAACAGAGGGGATATCCTTTGCTAGAAACAGTAGGGTTGATTTCTCGGTTAGCTGGGAGGGTATCTTTTCTCCTGAAAGGTCGTAAATTTCCCAATCCCCAGTCCCCAGTCTCCAGTCCCCAGTCCCTTCTAAAGAAACGGCAACAAGTTCAGAACGCTGCCAGTTGAGAGGGTTGAAAACGATTAGGGGTTGAGCGTCTGGTTGCGGCGGTGGTGGTAGGGTGATTTGGGATGCGATCGCTTTCAATGATTCTTCCAATATCTCTAAACCAACTTGCTCCACGTCCTGCCACGCCTGATTAGCCTCCACAAAGACTTCCGGAATAGATGTCCCCGGCAAAATATCGTGGAACTGGTTAAATAAAACCTTTTTCCAAGCGTCTTCCAGCTGAATCTTCGGATAGCTAGCACCCGTAGTTAGAGTTGCCAAAGAGGCAAAGAGTTCTGCCTGGTATAACAACCCCTCACAACGACGATTCCAGAGTTTTTGGTCGGCGTGGGTAGTGTAGCAGCCGCGATGGAATTCTAGATACAGTTCATCATTCCAGACGGGATTGGTGATTGGGCTTCCGCCGTGAGCGTCAGCCGAACGGGATTAGGGATTAGGAACCCTTGAATTCTTCCCTATTCCCCCAGTCCCCAGTATGAGTAACCTGCCCGGATTTTTTGAATTCAGCCAGAATATGTTAGCAAACTAACAAACCATGACATCTAACAGGGGTCTACGCCGAGTCAGAATGAACAACAGCAAAACAAATGGCAATCAATTACCCAATCATCGAAACCCAGTTGAGGCTGATCAGAGCCTTACAGAAAGGATATGTTGAAGCACTTGAAGCAGGAGACTGGCAAGCCGCAGATTACCGATGCTCTCACCTACACAAGTTGTGTGAAGGGCTGTACCATTTGAGTCAGTTGCTAGATAGGGGAACTAACGCACTCCCCGAGGCGGTGGCACCAAGGAATACTAATAGCTGGGTCAGTACTATTCGTTCTGTTGCCCCAACTAACTCCCTCTCTCAATCTCCTGAATCTGGCGACAAGCCTGTGGTAACGCCACCACCGCCACCCGATCCATCTCGCTATATATGGAGTGGCGGCTTGCAAAATACAGACCCGCCGATTGATGAAGTGTGGAAATGAAGTATAGAATCGGCAACCCCTAGTCGTTCGCTAACTACTCCCTTCCCAGCGGTTGGATATTTCCGTAGGAGAATGTTTGTATCGTTTGCGATCGCTGACTCGGGCTGATTCAGGGGATTGGTTATGAGCGCATCTGTCAGGAGTTGCAAGCAACAGAACTCGGCTCCTGGCAGGAATATACGCTGCTCAAAGGGGCTATGCGATCGCGTCTGGCAGCCTGTTTGCAGGAGTTTCCCAAAGCCAACTGGGTGCCGAATGTGGAAAGTGAAGGTTGTACTCGCAACAGAAGGGTCAAGAGCGCTAAGTTGAAAGTTGATAAGTTGAAAGTTGATTAGTCGTTTGCACTCAATCGTCTGTAGGAAGAAATGCTCAACTAATGAGCAACAGATAAAACCTTTCTTCCGAAGACCTTTCAACCGCTCAACGACCTACAAATCTTCCAATGTCAGATTCCAACTACTACGACACCCTGGATGTCAATCCGAAAGCCTCACCCGCAGAGATTAAACAAGCCTACCGACGCCTAGCCAAACTCTTTCATCCAGATAGCAAGCCCGAAACTACCGATCCCGAAAAAATTATCCAGATTAATGCCGCCTATGAGGTACTGGGTGACCCGACGCGCCGCCGGTATTATGACCAACAACTGCGATCGCCATACCCTCAAAGAGAGTTCCAGAACCGGCAACAGCGAACCGCTGAGGCCCAACGATGCTACCAGCGTCATCGACAAACGGCACAAAATGCCGATGCACAACTCAGCGAGTGGTTACAGCAGGTCTATGAGCCGGTAAATCAGTTGATTAGCCGTATCCTAAATTCTCTGGACACTCAACTCGATGAACTGTCTGCTGACCCTTTTGATGATGAACTCATGGAAGGATTCCAGGCTTATCTAGAAGACTGTCGCTTCTACCTCAATCAAGCTCAGCTAGCATTTCGTTCTCAACCCAACCCTGCCACTGTTGCTGGGGCAGCGGCAAGCCTGTACCACTGTCTCAATCAGTTGGGAGATGGAATAGAAGAGTTAGTGCTTTTTACCCTCAACTACGACGACTATTACCTGCATACAGGGCAGGAACTCTTCAGAATTGCCACTAATTTGCGCTACGAGGCTCAAGATGCCGTCAAAGCGATCGCGTAAACGTTGAATAAAGGTTGCAGGTTTTTAAGACAACTTTACAACTTTCAACCTTCTAACCTTCAACCTTTAATCAAAAACCAAAATTCGTCTATCCTAGAAACAGCCCCAGTTCACAGAACTTCACAATTTCTTCTGATTAACCGCACAACTAATGGAATGCATCATTAACCGCCGCGCTCAATTCTCAGCCAGTCATCGATACTGGTTACCAGAGCTGAGTGAAGCTGAGAATACCCAAAGATTTGGTTCCGGCACCCGCTTCCCCGGACATGGACACAACTATGTCCTATTCATCTCCCTTGCCGGTGAGCTGGATGAGTATGGTATGGTGCAAAACTTGTCTGAAGTCAAACGGGTAATCAAACAGGAAGTGACCAGCCAACTGGACTACTCTTACCTCAACGACATCTGGTCAGAGTTTCAACACACTCTACCCACGACCGAAAACATTGCACGAGTAATTTGGCAGCGCTTGGTACCCCACCTGCCACTCGTCGGCATTCAGCTATTTGAACATCCAGAACTTTGGGCTGACTATAAAGGAAACGGCATGGAAGCATATCTCACGATCAGTACCCACTTTAGCGCCGCCCATCGGCTCGCTCATCCCAACCTTAGTTACGAAGAAAATAGCGAGATTTACGGGAAATGTGCTCGTCCAAACGGTCACGGACACAACTATCACCTAGAAGTAACCGTTAAGGGTGAAATTGACCCGCGTACTGGCATGATTGTTGATCTAGATGCTTTGCACAAAGTCATCGAAGACTATGTAGTTGAACCGTTCGATCATACTTTCCTCAATAAAGATATTCCCTACTTTGCCCAGGTTGTTCCTACGGCTGAAAATATCGCTGTCCATATCCGTCAGTTGTTACAACAACCTATCCAAGAGCTAGGAAGTCAACTCTACAAAGTCAAATTGATTGAAAGCCCCAATAACTCCTGCGAAGTCTACTGTACTGAATCCGCCTCTGACTCAGCAACGGCACAACTGAGTGAGCCGATTCTGACATCTGTCTAGACGGACAGTGGCGCTCCTGAACTCCTGAACTCCTGAACTCCTGAACTCCTGAACTCCTGAACTTCTGTGTTCTTCTTGTTCAAGAGCCAATACTTCTGATGGAGTAGGGAAAGCCGGTTGCCGTGCTATAGAACCTATTTGACATCTTAAGAAGTGGCTGAAAGCCTCTTAATCATTAACCTGATGAAGCAAAGGTTGATTTTGGTCGTGGCATTGGCTAAGGTTCGCTCAAAGTTCTTCACCAGAATCTTACAGCGCTCCATCCA
>DATNQP010000205.1:0-7986 GCA_036703965.1 Leptolyngbyaceae cyanobacterium | reverse complement strand
GTAAGTCGATCGCAATTTTCCCAATCTCAGGAACGTGAGGCGGATGAATTTGGGTTGACGTTGTTACAAAAAACCTATGGACAGGTGGCTGGAGCAACAGACTTTTTTGCACGAATGAGTCAGCAAAAAGGTGCCGACTTTGCGTTTCTATCTACCCACCCTGCACCCGGTAAGCGAGTCAAACAGTTGGAGCGTCTGATCAAAGAGCGGAATTATCCCGTAAAAGAGCGATCGCCTCTTGCGAAAACTCTCATCAAGTTAAATCAGTGACCAGCTTTTGGTATTTAATTCTTCCTAAAGGAAGATTGTTGAAACCCTCCCTCTCAAGACGGAAGGTTAAGTAAGGATACCTTGATAAATTGCAATTAATGCAATTCAGTAATAAATCCTTATGTCACAAATCGAAGATAGCATCCTTAAAGCAAAAGACAAGCTTCCCAATATTACTCCCACTCCTCCTTCCCAAGAAACACCGCAATCGAGTGCTCAGGCTCTCAAACAGCGTCTCGAATGGGGCGAAGTGGCTTTTACAATCCTTGATGTACGCGAACGCACTGCCTTCAATCAGTCTCGCATTCTGGGCGCAATGGCAATGCCCACGGAAGACTTGGTAGAAAGGGCAAAATCCAGCCTTGAGCCTGAGCGCGAGATCTATGTCTACGGTGAAAATGACGAACAAACCTCACAAGCGGCTGGCATGCTTCGTGGGGCTGGGTTTG
The DNA here is from genome assembly GCA_036703965.1 of Leptolyngbyaceae cyanobacterium. Classification (GTDB taxonomy): domain Bacteria; phylum Cyanobacteriota; class Cyanobacteriia; order Cyanobacteriales; family Coleofasciculaceae; genus DATNQP01. The sequence goes on along the minus strand of DATNQP010000205.1, from coordinate 7,267 downwards.
TGTCTGTATCAGAGTTAAGAGGCGGACTTGCTGGCTGGAAAGCTATCGGTGGTCCAACAGAAGGCACCGCTGAGACAGGGTATGATGCTAGCAACGCTGAATACAATGTTAAAGATCGCTTAGAAAAGCACTCAGAAGTTACATCCAAGGACGCCTAAGCTTTTTCTAAATAGGTTTCAAAGATTGAGACACAGCAATAGTGGGGTAATCCTCTAGGGATTGCCCCTTATATTTTCCACAAAAAAAAAGAGGTAGTAATTACTACCTCTTTTTTTGTCTCCCTTTCAGGGTGTTCTATCCAAAAGCCTATTAGAAGCGGCTACGACCACCAGTATTGGGCTTGTGAATGATGAAGCTTAGCACTTGGCACTGCTTAACGTTATCAAAACCAACCACTCGGATATAACTATCGCGGTAGTCAGTACGACAAGCATCCACTTCAAACATCACTTCTTGAGTCGTGCGGGCTTTGAACAAGGGCAGCTTCCACAGAGTCCAGTAGTGCTGTTCAGGTTCTGACGAGTCGCTGAATTCCACGGCTGGGATATAACCTTGGTCCAAAATGTACTGGACTTGTTTGACAATCTGCGAATCGGTCAGCGGCGGTAAATAGGAAAGGGTTTCGTAACGACGCTCTTTAGGTAAAGTTTGCATAGGTTATGATCCGTGGATTGAAGAATGGGTAGGCAACAGGTAGTAATAGTGCATCACTGCATCGGTTAACCTAACTAGGTTTCCGAGTCAGTTTGCTGTTCGGGATTGGCTGGTGGTTCAGAGACTGAGAGTTGCGTAATTCGTTCCAGATGCTGACGTCGATATTCCATGTTCGACTGCTGGATGCCCGCGCGAGTCATTTCTGGCAAAAAGTCTACCACTTCCTCTGCTAGATGCTGCCGCACGGTCATGATCCGAAAAGCTATCTCTTGTCTCTCTCCCAGTAGTGCCTGGATGTAAGCTTCTCCATCTTGGATACTGTTCCTTGAAGAAAAAGCATGCAACCAGAGCGCCTGGGGCGGATCGGTTTCGCCTAATTGATCTAAGACAATCCGCAGTGCTTGATAGGTCAGATAGCTGATCAGCGTCTTAGCCGTGTTTTTCGCAACTCGTTTTAGATCCATCTACTGACCTAGCCACAACCAGTTATTAGTTCTTAGTTTTTAGTTATTAGTTGTTAGAAAGAAAAGAAGACTCCTTTCCAACAACTAACAACCAACAACCAACAACTAAATCAGACGGTATCCATTGCCTCGAACTCGAACTTGATTTCCTTCCAAAGTTCGCAGGCAACAGCCAATTCAGGACTCCACTTGCAGGCTTCACGAATCACATCGCCACCTTCGCGGAACAGGTTGCGACCTTCGTTACGAGCTTGGATACAAGCTTCTAAGGCAACGCGGTTGGCAGTAGCGCCAGGAGCATTACCCCAAGGGTGACCGAGGGTACCACCACCGAATTGCAGGCAGGAGTCATCACCAAAGATTTCCACCAAGGCAGGCATGTGCCAAACGTGGATACCACCGGAAGCCACGGGCATCACTCCAGGCATGGAAGCCCAGTCTTGAGTGAAGTAAATCCCGCGATCGCGGTCTTGCTCAATGTGGTCTTCGCGCATCAGGTCAACGAAGCCCATGGTGATGCCTTTTTCACCTTCGAGCTTACCAACCACGGTACCGGAGTGGAGGTGGTCACCACCAGACATCCGCAGACACTTGGCGAGGACACGGAAGTGGATACCGTGATTCTTCTGACGGTCAATCACGGCGTGCATTGCACGGTGAATGTGCAACAAGATACCGTTGCGGCGGCACCACTTAGCCAGGGTGGTGTTAGCGGTGAAGCCACCCGTCAGGTAGTCGTGCATGATGATGGGTGTACCCAGTTCCTTAGCGAACTCAGCACGCTCCATCATTTCTTCGCAGGTAGGGGCGGTGACGTTGAGGTAGTGACCTTTGATTTCACCTGTTTCAGCCTGGGATTTTTCGATGGCTTCTTGTACAAACAGGAAGCGATCGCGCCAGCGCATGAAGGGCTGGGAGTTGATGTTTTCGTCGTCTTTGGTGAAGTCCAGACCGCCACGCAGGCACTCGTAAACTGCACGACCGTAGTTCTTCGCCGACAGACCCAGCTTAGGCTTAATCGTACAACCCAGCAGAGGACGCCCGTACTTGTTCAGCTTGTCGCGCTCAACCGTGATTCCGTGGGGTGGACCTTGGAAAGTCTTGAGGTAAGCGACAGGAACCCGCAGGTCTTCTAAACGCAGGGCACGCAGCGCTTTGAACCCGAACACGTTACCCACCAAAGAGGTAAGCAAGTTGGTGACTGAACCTTCTTCAAACAAATCCAGAGGATAGGCGATGAACGCAATAAACTGGTTGTCTTCCCCAGGTACTGGCTCGATGTCGTAGCAACGACCTTTATAGCGATCGAGGTCAGTCAGCAAGTCCGTCCACACCGTCGTCCAGGTTCCTGTGGAAGACTCAGCCGCAACAGCAGCACCCGCTTCTTCGGGAGGAACTCCAGGCTGCGGAGTTACGCGAAAAGCCGCCAGGATATCCGTATCTTTAGGTGTGTAATCCGGAGTGTAATAAGTTAATTTATAATCTTTAACTCCGGCGTCGTACCCAGCTTTTGACTGAGTCTTTGTTTGAGAATAAGACATGTTTTCCTTCCTTAGGAACTACTGCAATGTTGCGACAGGTTAAGTTGCTTTTCTGGCGTTGTAGACTTTGCCCTGATTGGAGGAACCAAAATCTTTTTGGAAAGGCTTTTCAAAAAAACCTTTCTAGGGATGTAACACCACACCCAAAATTCTCATTTTTTAACTTATGCCTGGCATTACCTAACCCTTAGCTATTTCACCACAAAGCTGGCTTTAAAACTACAACTTTGTCGGCAGGCAAAGCAACCTAGGTAATCCCTACTGCTCTGTAACTATACCAAGAATGCAATAAGTTAAACTTCAAATCTTCTTTAGGATTATATAAACTTTTTTTATTAAAATAAAGTAATACAAATTTTTATTGCAATTTGTAAAAAAAGCGATAAGTCGTACCATTTAAAGCTATTGAAAATAGGAAGCGAGGAGAATTGCAATGGCGTTTTTGAGTGTCCGTATGGGTCTTTTCATCAGTGCAACGCTGCTGTGCTTGAACTTACCAGTGTCAAGAGCAACGGCTCAGACGCCAGAGCAGACCGATACAGGTTGGGTTTTGGCACAAAATTATATGGCTCAAGGAGTACCTAGTTCCAGATACCCAAGTAACGCGCCGCCCCCAACAGGCGATCTGTTGCCACCTGAGCGCCTACGGCAAGAGATTCAGCCTCTACCCGCTGATTTTCGGGTGGCGGCTTTGCAAGCCGACTATACGGGTGAATTGTGGGTTGGTTCGTGGCAAGGGTTAGCCAGAATCAACCCAAATACTGGACGTCTGTTAGCTCGCATCACTCTGCCCAACTACACCATCGGTGCTTTAGCACAGGACAAGGTGGGACGAATTTGGGTAGGAACTTATGAAGGGCTGTTGCGTGTAGACCCCCGCAGCAACGAAGTTACCGCACAAAATTTCACCTTACCCTCTAACCGCGTGTTGTCTCTGTTAATTGATCGCAGGGGTTATCTCTGGGTAGGAAGCGATCGCGGTCTTTCCCTAATTAGCCCCGACCAAGGTTTACTAATGACAACAGTGCAAAAACTCCCCGGTGTCAGTGCTAACGCCCTCACCCTGGATAAGGAAGGTCAGCTGTGGGTGGGAACATTAGAGGGCGTCGTGCGAGTGGATACCGCCAGTGGTTTGGTTACAGGTCGTATCGGCGATCTACCCGGAACCACAGTGCAAACCCTTACCCTTAGCCCAGATGGAATGCTTTGGGCTGGAACCCCTAGTAGCTTGCTTGTTATTAATCCTGAAACACGGGAAGTGATGCGCTCCGTCACACCCCTGAGGGGGCGCAATGTTACCTCTGTGCGTTTTGCTCAAGATCGGAGTGTTTGGGTGGGTACGGATAATGGCTTATTAAAGCTAAAAGCAGATAGTGGAGCTGTGCTGGGTCAGATACCAGACCTCCCTTCTAGCCGTGTTCTATCGCTGTCCACTGATGTAGGGAATAAGTTGTGGGTGGGAACTACTGAAGGGCTTGCCTGGGTAAGTCTAACGACAGGTCAGGTAAGACCGCATTTTGCCTTTGTTCGGAATGCGCCTTCAACGTTCTAGATAAGGTGATAGCCTGGGATTACAGAGCCGACAACGGCAATATAACCTGGGCGCTGATAAGTCATGGCAGTCACCACCCAACAATTAATTCAATTCAAACAACAGGGGCGTCCGATTGTAGCTCTGACCGCTTGGGATTATGCGATCGCTCAGTTGTTAGATGCGGTTGGGGTGGATGTCATCTTAGTTGGGGATTCCCTAGCAATGGTAAGCCTAGGCTATCCAACCACGCTGCCAGTGACCCTAGAGGAAATGCTGCACCATACCAAAGCCGTGCGCCGGGGTGTTAAGCGGGCATTAGTGGTGTGCGATCTGCCATTTTTAAGTTATCAAGAAAGTCCTCAGCAAGCGATGCACTCAGCCGGTCGAGCGTTGAAGGAAACTGGCGCACAGGCGGTGAAATTGGAAGGAGGATATCCACAACTCGTCGAAACCGTAGCACGTTTGACATCAGCAGGGATTCCAGTAATGGCTCATGTGGGTTTAACGCCTCAGTCAGTTCATCAGCTGGGCTACCGACAGCAAGGAAAAACAGCAGAGGCGGGGGAGCGCATTTGCAATGACGCGATCGCTCTGGCTGATGCCGGTGCCTTCGCTATCGTTTTAGAGCATATCCCAGATGATTTAGCGCTGCGGATTACGCAAAAGATACCGATTCCTACAATTGGGATTGGTGCAGGGTTACACTGCGATGGACAAGTACTAGTTACATCTGACTTACTAGGGCTTTCCGAGCGCCAGCCTCCCTTTGCAAAATCTTATGCAAATTTGCGGCAGGTTATTACACAGGCAGTGCAAGACTATAGCACCGAGGTACGGGAGCGACAATTCCCAGAGAACAGAGGCTAAAAATTTCCCTTCCCCAATCCCCAATCCGCAATCCCCAATCCCTTGCCAAAATAGACAAACCCTATCCTGAATAATTCAAGATGCCTGAAAACAGGATCGTCACTCTCCTAAGCGATTTTGGCTTGAGTGATGTATATGTGGGTGTGATGAAGGGTGTAATTGCCCAAATTAACTCTAGTTTGACCGTAGTGGATCTCACGCACCAGATTCCACCCCAAAACATTGCAGCAGCTCGGTTTAACCTAATGAATGCCTATCCCTACTTCCCAGTTGGGACAGTGCATATCGCCGTGGTCGATCCGGGGGTGGGGAGTCAGCGCAGAGCGATCGCTCTCCAACTTGATGCTGGTTTCCTGGTTGGACCCGATAATGGACTATTCACTGGCATCTTGAATCAAAACCCTGTCGTTGCAGCAGTTGAGCTAACAAACTCCGAATACTGGCGAACACCGACGCCCAGCACAACCTTTCACGGTCGAGATATCTTTGCATCAGTGGGTGCCCATCTGGCAAGTGGTGTCCCCTTAGAACAGCTGGGAAAAGCCATTGACGCAGCAACCCTGGTACAGCTGCCGATTCCTGAACGGACACCAATAGCTGGTGGTATTGTAGGTTGCATTCAATATATTGACCATTTCGGCAATTTAGTAACCAACATCCCCGCCGCTGATGTCCAAGGAAAAACATGGTCGGTTGCTGTAGGTGATTCTCCTACGGAGACGCTGCGCGAACGCATTATCCTAGGTAGTGAAACCTATAGCGATCGCGAACTTGGAGACATCGTTGCCTTAGTTGGTAGTCATGGCTGGGTGGAAATTGCTGTCAATGGCGGTAGCGCTCATTCTACATTGCAGTTAGACTGTACAGCTAGCATAAAAGTGATACTTACAGCAGTTACACGCTCACCGTCCTAATCTCCCAAATTTGGAGACAAAATGACCAATACTGTATAAGTCCTTATTAACTTAAATGTCACACCTTACTTTTACAGCAACCAAGGAGAAGAAACGATGACTCAAGTCAAGCCATCTGAACCAGAGGTTTACCAAGGTCAGTTTGGAGATTTTACAATCACCCAGAGCGATCGCAAGGGTGTCATTATCTACCGTACCGGCTTGCTGGTAGCGGCATTAAGCTTTGCTCTCGGAAGCGTTCTCGTGCTTTTATCAGGAGATGCCCCCACTGTTCTACAGGCACTCACCCCTCTGTATGCTGTTTTCTGCATTGCACTGGGAGTTAGCTTAGTAACTATTCATATCTATATGGCAGCCTTGCATCGGCTACTTCAACTCTTTTGGGGTATCGGCGTTATTGCGGCAACTGTGCTAGCACTCTCGACGCATGAACCTCTCGCCCTATTTGTCTACAACCACCCAACTGCTATCTTCGGAGTCGGCTTTACTTTTGCAGCTTTGACGGGGATTTATTTCAAGGAAGCCTTTTGCTTCAACCGCTTTGAAACCAAGTTTCTCACACCCCTACTGCCGATGCTGTTACTGGGACACCTGGCTGGTGTCTTGCCGACAAATTGGGAACAGGTTTTACTGGGACTGTGGGCTGTTTTATTTGTCGTGTTTGCTCTACGTAAGGTGGTACAACCCATTCCACCCGACATCGGTGATAAGTCAGTTTTTACCTATCTTAAAGAACAGCGTGCCGCTCATTCATAATTCAGCAGGTAAATAAATGAGTTTGCAGGGGAAGGTAGCCATTGTTACAGGAGGTGGTCAAGGAATTGGGAAAGCGATCGCTAGACGATTTTTGGTAGAGGGACTAAAAGTTGTTATCGCTGAAATTGATCAAGAAGCGGGAAAAGAAACTGAAGCAGAATTCAAATCTTTAGGTTCTATTCGGTTTATTCAAACTAATGTTTCTGATGAATCTTCCGTTAAAAACTTAATTAGAGCAACCAATGATAATTTTAGAAGTGGGATAGATGTACTAGTTAATAATGCAGCCCTAGCGGTTCCAGAGAATCCCCCAATAACAGAACTAAGTTTAGAAGATTGGAATAAAACTATTTCTATTAACCTTACAGGTGCATTCCTTTGTACTAAGCATTCTGTACCTTATTTAAGAAGAAATAAAGGCACAATTATCAATATTGCCTCAACAAGAGCTTTAATGTCAGAACAAAATACAGAAGCTTATTCAGCCTCTAAAGGAGGACTCCTGGCATTGACTCATGCCCTAGCTATCAGCTTAGG